>JAQGHK010000552.1 GCA_028288875.1 Phycisphaerales bacterium
CGTTGGTTTATGGTGCGATAACTGCCAGATGCGGTTGGTCTTGTACGGAGACTCCTTGCCATGGGCCGGCCGTGCTTCGGGCTGCGTCCAGTTCGCGCCGCCGTCCACGCTGCGGCGCAGCACCGGGCCATAGGCGTAGTGCGACGTGCCGACCAGCAGATCCAGCGTGTCGCCCTTGGGCCGCATCAGCAGCGATGAGACTTCCCAGCCGGGCAGTTGCGTGCCGACCAGTTCAAAGGCTTTGCCATTGTCCGACCTGAAGACGAACAGGCCCTTTTGCGTTCCCACTCCGAGCGTCACCGCCATGTCCGCCTCCCGTTTGGCTTTCATTCTACAGAATGCTGCTTCGGGTCAAGATCTGATTTGTGGCGCGCCAGGCCGCTGGCTTGTCGCGGCGAACAGCAGAAGCCCGTTCCGCGTCTTCTGCACGATCTGTAGAAACACCCAGGCAAGCCACAATCGTGCGATCCATCGCGGCGTCGGTGCCGTCCATCGGCCGGTTACGGCGATCGTCAACGCACAAGTGGCCTCTGACGTCGGACCAACGCTCATTCGCAACACGTGCGGAAACGCGCGCCGAGCGTCGCCGATCGACAGGTCGCTGAAGGCGAATCCTTCGCCCTCCCGCCAACGAAGAATTCGGCCGACGCGGCGCGTGCGGAATGGGCCGTAGCGGTGTTCGATCGTCAGCCGCGCGCCGGCCTGCGGTACCCCACCTTCGATCAGGAATCCGGCGTGGAAATGATCATGGGCGGCGTAGCGATGAAAATCCCGCAGCTGTCCCCACGCCTGCCGGGCCGTCAGTGGCAACGGGACGACGGCCCGGCAGACCACGCGCCGCCGCGCCGTCACGCGGACCGTCATTTGTGCCCCGCCGGCGCGGCCTCGGCGTCTTCTTTCATCCCCCGCAGCACATGGCCGTGCAGGGTATGGACAGCCATGTTTTCCGCAGGCAGATAGGCAAACCGCGGGGCGAGTTTGGGTTCATATCGCGTCGTCAACGTGACGACCGTGCCGCGCCCGTCGGCCGTTGGGGTTAATTCAAAGCTGCCGTCGATTAGCCGCACGCCGTCATTCTCAATCTCTGTCTGCTCGACCACTTTGAAGGCCAGTCGCTTGCCCGGCACCACCTCCGTGATCTCCTTCACCAGCCGGCCGCGTTCGTAGATGCAGGTCTTGCGGTCCCCAACATGCCCGCTTTGGCCAAACGTGTAGAGCGGCCGCAGGCTTGGCGACACGTACAGCAGCCACGGCGGGCGATGCTTTACCTGCTCGTAAAACTGAATCGATTGCCAAGCACGATCCGGCGGCGCGTTCAGTGTCGCCACCGTACTGGTCGTCACCACGGCCATCTGCGAATGCCGCCCCTCGATCAGTGCAAGAAGCACCGGCAGCAGCGCGAGCATCGGCAGGTGCAGCCGCTGCGTAAACTTAGTCCCCTTGAGATGCGTTCGCAGGAGTACGCCGACGCACACGCCGCAAAAGGCCGGCAGCACGGCCAGCGTTCCTAAGATCAGCGTACACAGCCCGCCCGTGACGCTCATCATCAGAAGCGTCGCCGCCATGCCGCTGGCCACAATCAGCGACAGCAGCACCAGCACGGCCCACTGCATCTGCACGCGGTAGCCGAGGATGGCGCCCGCCGCCGTTGGGACGGCGACCGTCGTCGCCCAGCCATAGCCCATCAGCGGGATCAGCAGCAAATAGAGCGCTACGCCGATCGCAAATGCGGTCAGCAAGCCGGGCATCCAGAAGGTCCACCAGAGGAACGGCGGCTTGTTCGTGTAGGTCATCGGATCAGCCAGATTGAACGGCTGCCCGCATTCCGGACATTGGCCAACGATGCCTAGATGATCCAGGACATACGCGCACACCTTGCAACGCTTCGGCGGCCCCTCCGGCCCGGTGAAATCCACGTCTGCCATGCGGGCGATCATCGGCGGCGTCGGTAGACCGTCAATGCCCGCACAGCCATCAACAGTTTCAAAATCTCCCGAAATGCCGCCGCTACAGGTCATGACGCGTGGGCTTGATACAAATGTTATGATCGGGAGTGTGATCACGCTCCTCGTCCTTCAAGGCCCCGACAAGGGCCGGCGGTTTGAACTCCCGGATCAGCAGACCCTCATTGGCCGGGAAAGCCGGGCGCTGCCGCTGACGGATCAGACGATCTCGCGCCGCCATGCCGAACTGAAGTTTGAGAACGACGCCGACTGGGTGCTGCGCGATCTCGGGTCGGCCAACGGCACCTACGTGAACGGGCAACGCGTGCTTCGGCCATGGACGCTGAAGATGGGCGATCAGATCCGCGTCGGTCGGTCGCTCATGACCGTGGGTATTCAGACCGGCAACCGCTCCATCAGCCGCAACGTGAAGCTGGCCGATGCCGATGCCGGCATGGATAGCTCGATCATCAACACGCTGCCGAGCAACGACGACAGCATGATTCTGGCCGTCCCGGAACCGGCCGCCGCGGCCATGTCGAATCTGAAGATGCTCTACCGCCTCAGCGCGGCCTTGGGCAGCAGCTTCAAGATCGACCAAGTGCTCGAAGTGGTGATGGACTTGGTGTTCGAACACGTCAAGGCCGACCGGGGCATCCTGATGCTGCTGGAGCGCGACGGCACGCTGGATGCCAAAGTCGTCCGCGTGCGCGACGAGACGCGCCATCACACCGCCAAGCCCGGCGAAGCACAGCCGGCGCAAATGGTCGACACCGACGCGCCCGAACACATTCCGGCCAGCCACACGATCATCAAGCACGTCATCCAGAGCGGAAGTGGCGTGCTCAGCAGCAATGCCATGTCCGACCCGCGCTTCAGTAAGGGCAAGAGCGTGCAGAACCTGGGCATTCGCTCCGCCCTGTGCGTGCCGATCAAGGCCCGCAAGATGGACATCCGCCAGGACGATCCCGGCACGGCCGACGAAGTGATCGGCGTCATCTACGTCGACAGCAGCGTCCGCAACTATTCCTATTCGACCGACCAGCTCCGCCTGCTCACCAGCATCGGCCTGCAGGCCGGCATGGCGATTCAGAACGCGACGCTTTACCAGGCCGGCCTCGAGGCCGAGCGCCTCGCCGCCATCGGTGAAACAACGGCCGCGCTCAGCCATTCGATCAAGAACATCCTGCAGGCGCTGCGGGGCGGAGCCGATGTGGTCGAAATGGGCCTACGTCGCACCGACGTCAGCCAAGCGACCAAGGGCTGGGGCATTGTCTCTCGCAACCTTGATAAGATCTTCAACCTCACGATGAACCTGCTGGCCTACTCACGCCCCCGGCTGCCTAAGCTGGAAATGGTGCATCCCGGCCGGATCATTGATGAATGCCTGGAACTGATTGCCCCGATGGCTAATGCGAACGGCGTGATGGCCGTCGCCGATGTCGAGCCAGACGTGCCGGCCGTGCCACTGGATAGTGACGGCTTGCATCAGGTTTTGATGAATCTTTTGACCAACGCCCTCGACGCCGTCGGGCGTGAGAACGGCGGGCTGATCCGCGTCGCCTGCCGGTACGACGTGGCCGGCAAGTGCGTGTATATCGAAGTCATCGACAGCGGCCCCGGCATCGCCCCGACGATGCGGCCGCACCTGTTCCAGATCTTCCACAGCACCAAAGGCAACCGCGGCACCGGCCTTGGCCTAGCCGTCGCGAAGAAGATCGTCGATGAGCATCAAGGCACGATCAGCGCCGCCAGCAAACCGGGCGAGGGCACGACGTTCACGGTGAAGCTGCCAACGTACCTGTTCAATGCGGAAGACGCCCAAGACACGCGCGGGCCGGGAATGACGTAAGCATCAACGAAATCGGCGGCATCTTGCGGATGCCGCCGACTTTAATTTCACATTGAGCGATTGAATTACTTCTTCATCGATTCCACGCCGCCCATGATTTCCGACAGTTCGGTCGTGATCTGGCTCTGGCGGGCGCGGTTGTATTGAAGTGACAGCAGCTTGGCCATCTCTTCGGCGTTATCGGTGGCGGCCTTCATGGCGACCATGCGAGCCACGTGCTCGCTGGTGGCGGCGTCGAGGAACGCTTGGAAGAACGCCGTCTTGACGGCCAGCGGAATCAGCTCGGCCAGCAGCTCGGCGGGCTCGGGGGAGAACTCGTAAACGGTGCCATCGCTCGCTGCGGCAGTCGCGGCGGAGGTTCCGGCGCGGCCAGCATCAAGGGCGCCGGCTTTCGCCTGGCTGTCCTTCTCGTGGGCCTGCTGGGCGATCGTATCGGTCGCCGACTTCAGACTGGCAAGCGGCAACAGCTGCATCACGTCGGGCTTCTGCAGGCCGGTGCTGATGAAGTTCATGTAGCCGACGTACACGGCGTCGAGCTTGCCGTCCGCGTAGTCTTTCATCAGACGATCGGCGAGTGCTTCGACTTCCAGGAACGTGGGCGGATCGGCGACCGTGATCTTGTCGGCCAACGTGCGCTTCTGGAACGTCAGGTAGCTGACGCCCTTCTTGCCGACGGCATATACATCCACGACTTTGCCGGCTGCTTCGTACTTTTTGATCGCCAAGACGGTCGTGCGGATGACATTGCCGTTGTAACCGCCGGCCAGACCGCGGTTGCTGGTCAGCAGGACGACCGCCACGCGGCCGGCGCCTTTGCCGTCGGGCGTGCGGAGCAGCGGATGATCGACATCGCCGGCATTGGCGGCCACGTCGGCGACCAGTTCGCGGATCTTGAGCGCGTACGGCTTGGTGCCGACGGCGCGCTTGAGCGATTTCTGGAATTTGGCCGTCGCGATCATCTGCATGGTGCGGGTGATCTTGCGGATGTTGCGGACCGCCTTGCGGCGTTTAACGATCGCACGTGCTTTGGCCATAGATTCCTCGTCGACTCCAGCCGAAAATTCCCGGCCGAGCCGGGCCCCGGATTATGCGGGGGGCGGCAGGATGCTGCAAGCAGCGGCCCGCGATTGTACTGGGACACTTTGCCGCTGTCTGGCGGCCGGCAGAGGCGATCGCCCCGTCGGGCCCGTAAACGCACCGAATTAGCGGGTCAGCCAGCAGGCAGCCGTGTGAGAGGGGTCGCCGCCTTTTTCTTCCAAGGGCGGCGATTCCATGACGCACTTCTGAATCACCCGCAGCTTGATGCCGCCCGTGGTGATTTCAGTCGTTTCGCTGGACGAAGCGTCTTTCGCCCGTTCACGGGTCAGCGGACAACGCGGGTGGAAATGGCAGCCGGTTGGCGGATTGCTCGGGCTGGGGACTTCGCCGCTGAGGACGATGCGACGACGCTTCGGCCGCGGATCGGGCTCGGGGACGGCGCTCAGCAACGCGACGGTGTACGGGTGCTTCGGGTCGCGATACAGCACCTCGGCCGGCGCTTTTTCAACGATCCGGCCCAGGTACATCACCGCAACGTCATCGCTGAAATGTTCCACGACGGCCAAGTTGTGCGCGATGAACAGATAGGCGATGCCGCGCTCTTGCTGCAGGTCGTCCAGAAGATTCAGAATCTGACTTTGGATCGATACGTCGAGCGCGCTGACCGGCTCGTCACAGACGATCAATTCGGGTGACAACGCCAAGGCGCGGGCGATGCCGATGCGCTGCCGTTGGCCGCCCGAGAATTCATGCGGGTAGCGATAAGCCGCGTCGGCGGGCAGGCCGACGCGCTGGAGCAATTCGCCGACCATCAGTTCGCGCTCGCGGCCTTTGGCGATCTCGTGAACCGAAAGCGGCTCGCCGATGATGTTGCCGACCGTCATGCGCGGGTTCAGGCTGCCGACCGGATCTTGGAAGATGATCTGCATCTTCTTGCGCAGGCCGCGAAGGGCTTTGCCGTGGTAGTCGAAGAAGTTCGTGCCCTTGTAGAGCACTTCGCCGCCGGTGGCTTCGATCAATCGCAGAATCGATCGGCCGACGGTGGTCTTGCCGCAACCACTTTCGCCAACAAGGCCCAGCGTGCGGCCTGCGTTCAGCGTGAAGCTGACACCATCAACCGCCTTCACGTGACCGACGGTGCGCGAGAGCAGCCCTTTGCGAATCGGGAAATGCGTCTTGAGATTGCGCACGTCCAGTAGCGGCGTGCCCGTCGCGGAGATTTTGTCGACGGCCGGCATGGTGGCGGTGGTCATGCGACCTCCTGAACAACGGCCCGCTTGTCTTCCAGCGACGGCACCGTAGCCCGCGCCTGCTCGTAGCCGGGCGCGTGATGGCAGGCCGCCCAGTGGCGCGACCGCACTTCTCGCAAATCGGGCTCTACTTTCACGCACTTCTCATCGCCCTGCATGGCTGGGCAACGATTGTGGAACTTACAGCCGGTCGGAAAGTCTGCCGGGCTGGGCACGATGCCGGGAATGGTTTCCAAACGATGCGTTTTGACGCCGAGCTTCGGCACGCTGCGAAGCAACCCCTGTGTATAAGGATGCTGCGGCGCGTCGAACAACATCTCTACGGCGGCCGCCTCGACGATCCGACTTGCGTACATCACCGACACGGTATCGGCTTGCTCGGCCACAACACCAAGATCGTGGGTGATCATCAGGATGGCCATGCCGGTGTCGTGCTGGAGCTTGCGAAGCAGTTCGAGGATCTGTGCCTGAATGGTGACGTCGAGCGCGGTCGTCGGCTCATCCGCAATCAACAACTTGGGCTTACAGGCCAGCGCCATTGCGATCATGATGCGTTGCCGCATGCCGCCGGACATCTGGTGCGGATATTCGCCCAGCCGGCGGCGTGGATCATTAATGCCGACATCGCCGAGGGCCTTTTCGGCGATCGCCATCGCCTCGCGCCCGTTCACGTGCTGGTGCAATGTGACGGCTTCGACGATCTGGTTGCCGATGGTGAATACCGGGTTCAGGCTGGTCATCGGCTCCTGGAAAATCATCGCGATATCCCGGCCGCGAACTTTCCGCATCTCCGGCTCCGTCAGCTTCACCAGATCGCGCCCCTCAAACAGGACCCGCCCGCCCGTGTACCGCGCCGGCGGCGTTGGCAGCAGTCGCAGAATCGACATCGCCGTGACGGACTTCCCGCAACCGCTCTCGCCGACGAGCGCAACGGTCTGCCCCGGATAGATCGAAAAGTTCGACCCATTCACCGCCTTCACCGGCCGCCGGCCAGTGTCGAACTCGATCGAGAGATTGTCGATGCGGAGCAATGGATCCATGTCAGGCCTATTAAAGCTATTCGCGCTTCCGCGCCCGCGGGTCGAGAGCATCGCGCAGCGATTCGCCGATGGTGTTGTACGCCAGAACCGTCAAAAAGATGGCCAGGCCGGGAAATACGCCGAGCCACCAGTAAAACCGGCTCCCGCCGACAGCTTGATTGAGAAGCTGACCCCAGCTCGGCGCGTCCACCGGACCAAGCCCAAGGAAGCTAAGGCTGGCCTCGGCGGTAATGGCCGACGCCACGCCGAAGCTGGCCGATACCAGCACCGGCGAAATGCCGTTGGGCAGCATGTGCAGGAAGACCACCCGCCACGTCGGAAGCCCGCCGGCCCGAGCGGCATGGACAAAATCTTGGTTCCGCAGGCTCAGAAACTGCGCACGAATGAACACGGCATAACCCGTCCAGCTGGTCAGGCCGATGATCAGCATGATCAGGTATAGATTGCGGTCGAAGAACGCGACGAACGTCAGCAGCAAGTACAGCTGCGGGATCGAGGAGAAGATTTCGATCAGCCGCATGCCCAGCAGATCCGTCAGGCCGCCGAAATAGCCCATCAAGCCGCCGATGGTCACGCCGATGACGAGCGACACACCTTCGGCAATGAAGCCGACAGATAGTGCAACCCGGCAGGCATGGATCATGCGCGAGGCAATGTCGCTTCCATTGATCTCAGTGCCAAGCCAATGTCCCTTGCGCGGTGACCACGGGTGCGGCTCGCTTGGGTGGTCGGGATCATAGATGTCGCGGAGATAATCGCTGGGCGAATAGGGAATCGGTGACCGTAACACCCACTGCACCCGCCCCGCCGCCTCGGCCTCGCGATATTCGGAGTAGACGGTGATCTGATCGGTACGGGTCGACAGCGTGAAATAGCTGGCCGTGCCCGTGACGAGCAGCAGAAGGCCGGTAAGCAGCAGCCGCAGCATGCCGCTCCGACGGCGCGTGGTGGTCAGCACGCTGATGGAGAGGAGCGTGCCGATGAAGACAAAGGTGTCGGACCACTGCAGCCCCCGCAGAAACGGGCTGGACCACTGGTCGTCCATTTTCAGAAGAAGCGGCCGCGAGTTGGCGAGCAGCGGCGCAAAAACCGCAAGGAATGCGATGACGCCCAGCCACACCATACCGAGCCGCACGCCGGTGCTTCGCGCGGCATCGGCGACGGCCAATGCGACTAGGCCGCGCGACGCCCGGTGCCCGTCGGACGGCATATCGATCATCGTCGGATCGGTGGCCAGCTCACTCATAGCTCACCCGTGGGTCCGCGACGACGTAGCACAAGTCGGCGATGAGCAGACTGATCGTGCTGATGACCGCGATCACCAGCGTCATCGACAGCACGACCTCGCGGTCGCGCACGCTGATGGCCTGCAGGGTGAGGTTGCCCATGCCATTGAGGCTGAAAATCTGTTCCACGATGACCGATCCTCCGAGCAGCCCCGGCAGAATCGATGACGCGACGGTGATCAGCGGCAACACGCCGTTGCGCAGCACGTGGCGAAACAGAATGGTCTTTTCAGTCTGTCCCTTCGCGCGGGCTGTACGGACGAAGTCGGCTCCCATGTTTTCCAGCATGCTCGACCGCGTGAGCTTGGAGAGAAAAGCGAAGCCGCCATAGGTGAGACAGATGACCGGCCCCGCCAGATGCCAAAGCCGATCTAAAAGCCAGCCGGGATGATGTTTCGCGAAGGATGGGAAGAAGCTCCACTCCGCCGCCAGTGGATTACTCAATTGGCCGATCGGGAAGATCGGCCAGTAGTCGCGGTTGGCCAGGAAGCCGATGAGCATGACACCGACCCACATCACCGGCAGTGACCAGAGCCCGATCAGCACGACCCCCGTCGTGACGTCAAAGGTCGACCCTTTCTTCGCGGCCGTCAGAATGCCGGCGGAGATGGAAATGCCGTACACCAGTGGCAGGGTGACAAGGTTCAAAGTGAGCGTGACGGGCAGCGCTTCGGCGATCATGTCCGTTACCGGCCGCTCGCGCGTAAAGCTGCGTCCCAGGTCGGGCGCCTTAAAGCCGAAGCGCATCGAAGCCGGCCAGCCCGTTCCGGGCGGCTTGATGCCGATCGGTAACACGTTGTTGAGCCATTTTCCGTATTGAACGATGAACGGATCTTTCAGGCCGAAACGCTGATTCAGATAATCCTCGCGGGCTTTGCGTTCTTCCGGACGCATTGATCCGGCGTCGCTCAGCAGCGAGCCGCCAACGCCGCCGGGCGACATCCACATCACGGCGAACACCACCAGGGTGATGCCGAGCACCGTAGGAACCATCAGGAGAATGCGTCGAACGATGTAATTAAGCATGCCGGCCGTTTACTTCGTGTAACGCTGCTTCGCCTTAGGGACGTACCACTCACTGTCCGGGTTCAGGCCCAGCGGCAGCTTCTGCACGTTGCCGATTCGACCGTCCAGCAGCACCAGCGTCTTAGGGAAGAACAGGAACGTGTACGGCTGATCTTCGTACAGGATGTCGTGGACCTTGTTCCAGAGCTTCAAACGGGCAGACTCATCGAGTGTGCGACGGGCTTGTTCGATTGCCTTGTCGAGCTCGTCGCTGTGGTATGACATAAAATCATCGCCGCCGGCAGCCATCTGACTGCTGTGGAACATCTGGAAGATG
>JAQGHK010000558.1 GCA_028288875.1 Phycisphaerales bacterium
TCGCCGCCGGGCATTTTCATTTTGAGCCAGGAGGGCTTGCGAACGACAGGGGCGTCGGACACCACCAGATGCGACAGGGAAACGGCCATAGTCCTCATTATACGCGACCGGACGCCTCTCCCAACTGGGCCACCGAAATCGCCGGAAATATTGAACGGCCGATCGACCCGGGCCGCAGAATTCCCTCGCCGACGATACCGGCCGAGGTTACCCTCCGCCCGTCAATCCAAAGGGGTGGTTATGCAGCTCAAACGTTCCGTCGGTATCGCCGGCATCCTGGCCGGGCTTGTCGTTTCCAGCGCCTTCGCTGCCGAAGTGCCAGCCGGTTACACGTTGCTCAAGACGACCGCCAAGGGCCGGGTGTTCGCGATCCGCAAGGCGAAGCCGACCAAGGTCGCCGACGCCATCGAGGCCGTGCTGAATGACCTCGATGATTACTTCGACGACGACTACGACGTGTACGGCGCCGCCGAAAATGCTTCAGATGCGAAGTCCGGCTTCGCGACGATCTCGGCCAAGTATGGCGGCAAGCCCGTGCGCGGCGTCGTCACGACGCGCATCACGGACAAGGGCGCGGTGGCGATCGTCATCTTCATCCAAGCCGACGCGCCGCCGGCCGCCTGGACCGAACTCGTCGGCCCCGCCCCGAAGACCGCCGCACCGGCGACGCCTGTAGCCGGTCAACCCGCCACGCAACCCGCACCCGCCGCCGAGCCGAAGGCCGTTCACCTCACCGAGTATCGCTTTCCCGACAACACGGGCACCGTCGGCCTGGCCGACGGCTGGCAGCCCGGCCCGGCCGGCAACGGCCTGATGTTCGACGGCCCGAATGATGCTCACGTACAGCTCGGCGTGAGCGCCGCCATCAACACGCCCACTTCGACGGCCGTTCAATTGGCGCGGCAGTATCCCGTGCCCGGCCAGCGCCTGCTCGTCGCGCCCTTCACCGGCCCGGCCGAAGCGATCGCCAATCTCACCCCGCAGTTCAGCCGCTTCAACCAGGCCGCTAACATGCCGGCGATCGAAGCCGATCACATTGAGATGGTTCAGCAACTGCCACCGCAAAGCCAAGGCAGCCGGTGGGGCATCGTTCAATACGGCCTGACCAAAACGCAGAACGGCAAATCCAGTCACTACCAGATCGTCGCGCAAGTGGGCCTCACGCCGCTGACCAATGAGTCCTGGATGATCTATCTCACCATCGCCAGCGCGCAGGATGCCGACGCCGCTGAGCAGATGCCCGCCATGATGGCGATGATCGGTTCTTGGCGAACGAACGACGCACAGATCCAGCAGAACACGCAGCAATGGATCGCAGGGCGACAACAGTGGTTCGCCGGCCAGCAGGCAGCCCAGAAAACCGTGACCGAAGGCTTCGACGACCACAACAAACAATGGTGGGCCGGGCAGAACACGCAAAGCCGCGCGATGGATGATTTCTCCGAAGGCATGCGCGGCGTCCGCGACATCCAGGACACCCGCACTGGCGAACTGAACCCCGCCGACCTCGGCCACGTCGATCAGATCATCAATCAACTGAACCAGCAGGATCCCGGCCGATACAAAGCGCTACCGTTGAAGGACAAGCTGGACCCAGTGCCGAATCGCTGACGATACGAACGTCATCTACGACGTGATCACCAGTTCCGGCCGGTTCGCCGCGGCTTCGTCGGAGCTGAATGCCGAGTACGGATCAGATGACGCCGGGTTCGTCAGCACCAGCGTTACCGTGTTCCGGCCAGCCAGTTTTTCCGCGCGCAGGTACGTGCTGAGATCCACCTCGTACCATTTGGCCGTCGTATTCGCGACGGTGATTTGGCCGAGCACCTCATCGCGGATGTCCGGCTTGTTGTTGTACGTGATGCCCGTTTCGCTCCAACTGGTGATCCCGCTGCTGTGCACTTCGGTCACCACGTTCGTTTTGCTGGCGTTGTTCAGGTAGCCATAGAGCCGCAGTCTCGCCGAGCCGATGCTGGCGGCGGACGATAGATCAAACTTCAGGAACGATTGCCGCGGATCGCCGGGATTCGCTGAGTTGTTCTTCACCTGCAGTTCTGTCGAGTTGCCAAAGTTTGAACCGGCACTCGTGCCACCTTTGACGAACGCGTCGGCCGTTGCGTGCAGCGTCTTGGTCTGTGTCGCACCGTCGTTGTCCTGAATGATGAAGCTCGTGCTCGGGATACCGATGCCGTACGCCGCGTCAGGAACCAGGGTGACATTGATCGTTTCGGTCGGCTCGACCAGCGTGTCGTCGAGAATGTTCAGCGTCACGGTGGCGAACGTCTGGTTGGCCGGGATGGTAGCGTAGTAATGCTTCAGTCCGGTGACGCCCGGCACAGCCGCGTCCATGATGCCGTAGTCTTCGCCCGTACCGCGACGTGGGAGATTGAACAGCGGTGCTTTGGCCGTTCCGCCGAGATCGAAGTAAACGTTGGTCGCGTACGGCAGCCGATTGGTGCGCGTGACCACGAACGCACGTTGAGAAGAGCCCGTTTCCGTCGCAACTGAGTTAAACGTGCCGACGGAGACGACGTTCGAATTGACGTCGAGAAACCGCGACGTGCGGAAGGTCTCGTCCCCGCCGGCCATGATGATGCGATCGCCGAAGGGAGAGATCTTGCCGGCGCCGGTCACACCGCTCGCGGTGTTGAACGGGATGCTCGGCCTGGCGATGCCTCCGGTGCCGAACGCCGTATCGAGCGCGCCGTCGGCGGTGTATTTGACGAACGCAGTTTTCGATGACGACGAGGCACTGACGAGGATGCCGCCGTTGAAGGCCTTCATCGCACCGCGGCTGACGTCGGTGCCGCCGAGGTCGGTGATTTTCCAGCCCAGCCCACTGCCGCCGAAGGTCGTATCGAGTTTTCCGTCCCCGCCGATGCGGGCCATGATGAGATTATTCCCGCCGTACGTACCGGTGATGACGACTTTGTCGCCCTGCATCACCATGCCGCTGGCGATCACCGGCTTGTCGAGGAAGTAGCGCGCCTTGCCGTCGGAATCGAAGCGGGCGTCGAGCGCGCCGCTGGAGTTGAATCGGATCGCGGCGATGCCGCTCTTCGTGGGATGTGCGTTGCTGCTGCTGGAATCGCCGGCGACGACGATTCTTCCGCTTGTGTCGATCCCCACGCCGAGGCAATGTTCGTAATCCCCCAGGCCGACGCTGCGCTTTCCGTCGCCATCGAAGCTGGTGTCCATCGATCCGTTGGTGTTCAAACGAGCGACGGCGAAGTCGTAATTGATGCCGTTGAGCGCGCTGGAAAATTCGCCGTCTCCGGCGACGACAATTTTTCCGTCGGCCTGGATCGCGACGGCATAAGCAGTCGCGTAGTCGAGCGTGTTCCAGCCGACGGTCTTCTTGCCGTCGCCGTCGAATGTCTTGTCGAGCGTTCCGTTGGTGTTCAGCCGCGCAATGCCGAATTCGTCGTGGCCGCTGGACGCGCCGACGACGACGATTTTGCCGTCCTTCTGAAAGGCCAGATCGGTGGCGCCGGTGTAGCCGCCAAAACTGATCTGAACTTTGCCGTCAAGGCTCGGGCCGAAGGTGGTGTCGAGCGAACCGTCGATCGTCAGCCGGGCGATCGCCCACTTGCCGTCGGACGATTTGCCCACGGTGACAGTGCGACCCTGACTGTCGACTCTGGAATTGACGGCCGCTGCGCTCGCGCCGAACGAATCGACACCGGCCGTGCCATCGCCGCTGAAGGAAACGTCCGGCGTCCCGCCGGCAAACAGTTGCCGATATTCGAGAGATTCCACCACGCCCACGAACGCACTACCGACCGATTTCTTCTTCATTTTGCTACCCCTGAAAGACTTGAAGGCAGCATCCTAAACAGGTGGGTCGGGCGCGGTAAAGCAAACTTTCATCGGACAAGGACGATTTCAGTCCGTATTGCAAAGGTAGGCGACGCGTATGGCCTGCATTAGGAGACCCGTTGAACGAGCGCCTTGACCCGCGCGCCCTCTACCGGCCGATCGACCTTCCCACCTTCTTTGAAATGCGTGCCGACGATCACGCCGGTGACGTGGGGCAGATAGGCTTCGACAGAATCCAGTGTGACGCCGCTACCGATGAAGATCGGCGCCTTCGCGGCGGCCTTTCGCACCCGCGCGGCCTTCGCCGGATCGGTCGCCTTGCCAGTCCCCGCGCCGCTGACGACCAAACCATCTGCCAAGCCGCGCTCGAGAACGTCGTCGACCTCATCTTCCAGCGCCACGCCAACACCGAGCGGGGCCGAGTGCTTCACATCGACGTCCGCGAGGATCTTGATATGGCTGGCAGACAGTGTCTGACGCAACCGAAGTAGCGGCGCAGCAACACCTTCGATCACGCCTTGGTCAGTGACGCGAGCGCCGCTGACGACATTGACGCGGACGTAATCCGCGTTGGCTGCGTGCGCGATGCTGATGGCCGAGCAGCCGTCATTCCGCAGACAGTTGATCCCCAACGGCACGCCGAACCGCTGCCGGACCGCGACCGCCACCGCCGTCAGCTGCGCCACGGTGTGGGCCGGCACCTGCGTCGTGTAGAACGGCACGTCGCCGAAATTCTCCAGCATCAGGCCATGACAACCGTTGGCAGTCAACGTGTCTGCATCCTTCAGCATCAATTGCGTGATCGTTTTCAGATCCAACTTCGACAGCGGACTCCCCGGCAGGGCGGGCAGGTGAAGCATTCCGATGACGACACAGCGATGATGAGACCATTGCGAGAGCATTCCCGCATCTAAACCGAACGCACGCCGAGAACCAAACACTTTCGCATTCCCAATCAGAATCTATGTTCATCCATGTTTATCTGTGTTCATCAGTGGCTAATTCAAACCCTGATCCATAAAACAGATCACAGTGCCCCAGCGGATCTTCATCACCGTCGGCGAAGTCAGCGGCGATAACCACGCCGCCGGCCTGGTTAAGTCGCTCAAGAAGCTCGATCCGACGATTCAGATCGACGCCGTCGGCGGCCCGGCGATGGCGGCGGCGGGGGCCGTTATCCACCAAGAGACGACGAAGAAGGCGGCCATGAGCTTCCACGCGGTGAAGCGGGTCGCCGAGATTCGTCGCCTCGAACAGCGGCTCAAAGCCCGCTACGCCTCGCCCGAGACTCGACCCGACCTCCATATCTGCGTTGATTCCAGCGGCTTCAATCTCCGCTTCGCCAAGCTCGCCAAGGCAGCCGGCGTGCCGACGCTGTACTACGTCGCGCCGCAACTCTGGGCCAGCCGGGAAGGGCGGATCAAGCAGGTGCGGGCCAATGTCGATCGCCTCGCCTGTATTTTTCCGTTCGAAGAAAAGTGGTTCGGCGACCGCGGCGTGGCGGCCACCTTTGTCGGACACCCGCTGTTCGACGAGCTGCCAGTCGACCGCCTCGCGCGCGTCCCGGCCACTCGGTTTCCGCAGCGGCCATTGATCATCGGCGTGGTCGCGGGCTCGCGCCGCAGCGAAGTCCGCGAGAACTTTCCCCCGCTGATTCAGGTCATGCAGCGAATCGCATCTGTTTATCCGCAGGCGACGTTTTTGCTGCCGACGACGCCCGCTGCCCAGGAAATCATCAATGAGCCGCGATACGCCGACGCGCTGAAAGGGCTGACAGTCACTGTCAGACAGAACGCATTCGACGACTTGATCCCGCAATGCGAGCTGGTGCTCTGCAAGAGCGGCACGAGCACCGTTCATGTTGCCGCCTACGGCATTCCCATGGTCGTCGTTTACCGCATCAGCACGCTGCTCTGGCAGGCGGCGGGGCGGTGGCTGATCAAGACGCCGAAGATCGCTATGGTGAATATCCTGGCCGGCAACATTGATCTGGTCCCGGAGTTCATTCCCTGGAACGGCGATCCTTCGCCGGTGGCCGATTCTGCCTTGGCGATATTGGCGTCGCCGGATCAGTTGGCAGACATGCGTAAGTCATTGCTGGATCTGATTCAGCCGTTGGATCATCGCGGCGCGTCAGACAATGTGGCGCGGATCGCCATCGATATGCTCGGCCGCGCTTGAGGCGGTCGCTTTTCGCCACCGGCAGCCGATTCAGGTCCGCCGGCTTTTTATTGTCTAATCCGGTTAGCCAGCGGACATTTCATTGCGAATAGCGGCTGCGGCCGTTTACGATTCTGGCCGCGGAGTGTCTGAACAACTCGATTCGATGGGGCCATTGATGACCAACTGCTTCTCTCGGCGCGGACTTACCTGCGCGGCGCTGCTGACGATCGGCTTGTTCGCCACGCGGGCGACGGCCGCCGATGAACCGGCTGTTAAGCCGTTCCTTCTTCGTTCAATCGATGCGAGCACAAAGCAGCCGATTCCGAACGTCAATGTGAAGTTCAATATCGACAACGGCAAGATGGTCCGCACCGCCACCGACGCCGAAGGGAAGCTGACCTTCGTCATCCCAACCAACGCGAAATACGTCTATGTCGGGCTCAGCGACACAGCCCATGTTCCGGTCGCCTTCCAGTTCCGCCCAGCCCAGGAAGCGGGCGAAGATCACTACGACGCGCCGATGCCCATCGCTGTGCCGATCAACGGCCGCGTGCAGGACGAGGCCGGCGAAGCGATCGCCGGCGCGACCGTCACGTTCCAACTCAACACCCCGCGCGAACCCGCCTGGCCGCACATGCGCCTCGCGCTGAGCAATGAGCGCGTCGTCACCGACGCCGACGGCCACTGGTCCTTCGATCAAACGCCCGAAGACCTCAGCACGCTCATGCTCGGCGTCTATCACCCGCAGTACGTCACCAACAACGGCAACGAGGCGTACTACAACTATGACAAAGTCGAAAATCCGGCCGCTCTACGCGACGGCTCGCACGTCGTCACGCTGAAGCGTGGCGTGCTGATCAGCGGCCGCGTCGTGGATGCCGAGGGCAAGCCTGTCACGAAGGCCACCGTCGCCATCGGGCGCGACCGCATGCCCAGCAACATCGTTCCGCCGGTAAAGGTCGATGCGGACGGGAAGTTCACGCTGCCGGGGGTCGCGGGGCAGCCGATCACGATTACCGCCATCGCCAAAGGCCTCGCACCTGATCTTCAGACCTTCACCGTCAAAGACCCGCCAGAAGAACTCACCTTCAAGCTCGGTCCGCCGCAAACACTCAGCGGCCGTGTGGTCGATGCCAGCGGCAAGCCCATTCGCGGCGTCGGTGTGGCGATCGATACGTGGCGCGGCGCACGCACGATTCAAAAACGCATGAGTACCAACGCCGACGGCAAGTTCACCTGGACCGAAGCGCCGGCCGACGAAGTGCTGGTGGACGTGTTCGATCAGTCGCATTCCGATCAGCTCAACATCAGCATGACGGCCGGCAAAGAGAACGTCGAGAAGCTGACCTCTCCGCTGACAATCGCCGGTACGGTCGTGGATGACGTCACCGGACAGCCCGTGCCGAAGTTCACGGTGCTGCGCGGGATCAAGTTCAACGAACAGAACGTCTCATGGCAGCGCGGACAGTATGAGATGGCCGAAAGCGCCGGCACGAACGGTGCGTTCACGCGTGAGTTCAGTTACCCGTATCCCGGCAACCTCATTCGCATCGAAGCGCCCGGCTACTTGCCAGCCGATTCGCCGGCCTATCCCACATCGGCCGGCAGTGTGACGTTCGAATTCCGGCTGAAGCACGGGACCGATGTCGCCGCCACGGTGAAGGGACCGGATGGCAAGCCGGTTGCCAATGCCGATGTCGTCCTGGTTCTGCCCGGCAATCCGATGCAGTTTCAGAACGGCCGGATGACCGAATACAACAATCAGTTTCCACAGACCAAAACGAATGCCGACGGCAAGTTTAGCTTTCCACCGCAGACGGGCGAATATCTCGTCGCAGTGGTCAGCGACGTTGGCTACGGCCAGATCAGCGCCGACAAATTGAAAGACGCGACTGCCACCGTCACGCTAGAACCGTGGGCGAAGATCGAAGGCCAGGCCTTCATCGGCAGCAATGCCGCCGCCGACGCGACGATTGATGTAGACCTCAGCCGCTATCTCACCGGCGACTGGCAGAAGCACCCACAGATCTGGGGACGTAACGAAGCCAAGGCCGACGCGGAAGGGCGATTCACCATCGACCGCGTAATGGCCGGGGCCGAAATCCGCGTCGGACGCCGACTGCAGCTTTCGTCCAACAGCTCTACGAGCGTCTCATCGCAAAAGGTAAGCGTGAAGCCGGGCGAAACGGCGAAGGTCCGCATCGGCGGCGTGGGCCGGCCAGTGGTCGGCAGTATTAAGTTGCCCGATGAACTTGCCGGCCAGCGGTGGGGCTGGTCGAACATCGGACTCAGCAGCAAACAACCGACGCCGGAGCTGCCCAAAGGCTTCGACAAAATGACCCCCGAAGAACGTCGCAAGCGTTTCGAAGAATGGCGCAAGACCGACGAAGGCAAAGCCATCCTCGCCAACATCTTCGGCGGCAGCAAACGCTCCGCCGTCGAGGCAAAGTATTTCAATCTCGCTTTATCTGACGACGGCACCTTCCATGGCGACGACATTGAGCCGGGGACTTACAACCTGAACATCAACCTGCAGAAGCCTTCGGTCGACAATCGAAATCCCATGGCCGAGGCGATGGCCTTTGCCAATGTGGAAGTCACCGTCCCGCCCGTTCCCGGCGGCCAGAGCGATGAGCCGATTACCGTTCCCGTGGTGCAGATGAAATCAGCGCACCCATTCGCCGTTGCGCCGGCGACGCAGCCCGCGAAGTAATGGGTGGGCGAAGGAGCGGTCGCGAAATGGATCAGCTGTGCATGCGCCGGGCGTACACCCACCACTCGGCGAGCAGCACCGGAATGCCCAGCGCCGCCACCAGCCACCACCACCATTGCAACGGGGTGCGGCCGGCGTCGGTCGCGGCGGCGGGGCCGGCGCTGCCGGGGGCGGTGACCGTCGGCAGCGTGTTGCTCTCCGTCTCGTCGAGCAGGTTGACAGCCAACCGCTCGTATTGAGGCACCAGCGGATCGGTCGAATACACGCCGACCTGATTCAACGCCGGCAAAGCGAAATCGCCAGTCGCCGGAATGTCGATGGATTGCTTTCCCTGGGGGGCAACAAGCGTCAATTTCTTCGCGCCGGCCGCTGCACGATCCAGATTCGCCCGCGGTAGCTTTGGTGACTCGCCGGGGGTGAAGCTCTCGCGCACGCTCAGGTCGTTGCCGACGGCCAAGTATTGGAGCGCCCGCTGCAGGAACATCGGGAAGCTGATCTGCAGTGGCCAATTGCTTTGCAGCGTGTCGAACGCCACGACAAGGTGCGTGCTGCGGCCGGCGTGATCGAGCACCACCAGCGGAGTTTCATTGCCGTCGATCAACACTTCGTCCGCCAGCGGCACGGTAAGCTTCATCGCCTCTGCCGCGAACAGTTTCCGCAGGGGCACGTCGCGTAAGAGGGCGTGATCGCGCTTCCAATCCAGCACCGTCTGGTCTTTCGCAAACTGTGCGACGCCTTTCTCATCTTTGGTTTGCGTCAGTGGCAGACCGTCGGGCAGCACGTCGAACCAGATGAAATTTCCGGACGGCGGCAGCACCTTCGGCACGTAGCGATCGAATAGCACGACATCCAGATCCGCCGGCTTTTTGTTTTCGTATTCGCCGGGCGAGAAAATGCGTGCGTCTTTCAGGCCGAGGCTGTTCACGGCCTTTTCGAGGAAGTAATTACCGTCGGTCACCAAGCCGACGGCTAATGGCTTGGGCGGCGGGACGACGATGCTGGCCACATCGTCGGCGGCCAGCACGTCGCCGTCCTTATTCGTCTGTTCCAGCTTGATCACGGCGGCGGTCGTCAGGTCGAGCGTGAACTCAATGCTGTCACTGCCAGCCAGGCCCTGCTTCTCCGCATCGGAGCGCTGCGCGTCCGTCCAGCGCGCCGGCAGCAGTTTCAGATCGCTCTTCACCTGGCGGATCTTGTAATCATCCACAGGCCCCGGCGGATCGAGCGCGGCGATGCTGAGCTGCACGTCGGTTGATGCCGCCTCCGGCCCGTAGTTCGCCAGCCGCGCGAAGACCTGCACCTGCGTCGGGTTCTCGTAGTTCCGCTTCGCGGACAGGCTGACGATTGCAATGTTTTTGCTGTTCGCGTTGCCGACCGCCTCGTACCGAAGCTCGCCGCGCAGTGCGACCTCAGCCGCGTCGGTCACGCGTCCGTCGGAATAGAGGAACACGCGCTGCCGCGACGGCGCATCCACATCGGCGACGGCCTGCGCGTCGGCGAGCTGATAGGCCAATTGAAGGCGGCTTGGGCGATCGGTCGGTTGGATGGATTCGATTGCGTGGCGAAGCGCCGGGGCGTCGCCGGTGTAAGGCTGCACGGTTTCGGCCGAGTCGTCGAAGGCGATCACCATCGCGCGGCTGCCGCGCGGCATGGAGTCGACCAGATTCGTCGCGCGGCGCTTGGCCTCATCCAACCGAGTGCGGCCAGCGGTGTCGCCATCAATCGCCTTCATCGACGCGCTGTGATCGATGAGGATGACCGTGTTCATCCCGGCACCCGGCCGATAGAACGTGATCGGATTCGCCAGCGCAAGCAGGAGGGCGGCCAGGATCAGCAGTTGAAGCAGCAGCAGCAGATTCCGCCGCAGCTTCTGGAACGGCGAGTTTACCTGAAGATCCTGAACGGCCTTTTTCCACAGGATCGTCGAAGACACCTTCTCTTCGCGCCGTCGCAGTTTCAGAAAATAAAGCAGCAGCAGGGCAGGCACGGCGATCGCGGTTGCGATCAACGCGGTAGGCCAATTGAGAAAGGTGGGGAGCCAGGACATTCAATGAGCTACGGACGACTTACTACTCTTCAATCGCCGCCCGGTACGCTTGTTCCACATTGTAGTCGAAGCAGACCAGCTTCACGTCGAGGTGCGATTGCCGAACCACCTCGGCGGCGACGGCGGCGGCCTGGGCGACCGGGTAGCCGTAGACGCCGGTGCTGATCGCGGGGAACGCGATCGAGTGAATCTCATGCTCGGCCGCCAGTTGGAGGCAGTTCACGTAGCAGGCGGCTAACAGCTCGGCCTCGCCCTGATCGCCACCGTGCCACACAGGGCCGACGGTGTGGAGGATGAACTTGGCGGGCAGGTCAAAGCCGGGCGTGAGGCGGGCCTCACCGGTGGGGCATCGGATGCCGGGGCGGACTTCGGGAATCGCCCGGCAGGCGGCCAGCAGCTTGGGGCCGGCGGCGCGGTGGATCGCGCCATCGACCCCGCCGCCGCCCAGCATGCGCTCGTTGGCGGCGTTGACGATGGCGTCGACCGCCAGCGTGGTGATATCGGCCGTGATCACTTCCACCGGCATTCAGGCCTCCTGCGGCATCGCCAGCGGCGAGGTGACGAATTCGGCGACACGCTGATGAACCCGGCGTGACCAGACCGGCCAAACATGCGCCGGCACGGGGCAGGCGAACTGCTCGCCCCCCATCGGCCAGCGCGTGCTGGCGGCAGGGATGACAATGCCGTCGAAATGATTGAACACGGTCAGCGTCGGTACGACCCAGGGCGCGGCGTTCAGCGCGGCCAAGTGGGCGTCGCCCGGTCGCATCTGGCGGACGCCGATCAGTGGCCACAGGTGCGCCAGCCAGGTGCCGCGATGGGGCGAGTTGATGAATACGGCACGGACGGGAGAAAGCGTCGTGTCCAGCATGCAGGCCGTCCGGATCACCAAGCCGCCCATGCTGTAGCCGACCAGATTCACCTGCCCGCCGATCCGGCGAACATGGCGGCTCAACTGCCGGCCGAGTGTCGGCAGATCAATTCGGCCGGTGCAGTCGTAGCTGTAAATCGAAGCGGTGCCGCCGCGCGCGTCGATCGCTCGCCGTAGCCGTTCCCACCGGCCGGGCCGGCCGAGGAAACCATCGAGAATGACCGTATGTGTCGTCGTCATGATCCGCACTCTTTACCCCAGCAGCCCGCGCTCCCGCAGGTAGTTCAGCACCAGTGTATCGAATGGTACGCTGGTACTCGTAAACAGGTAGGTCCCCCCGCGGCGGGTTACGTTTTCTTTCAGGTTCAGGCAGTACGCATTCAAGTTCGATTTGTACCGTTCGATCAGCGGCCGGGTGATGCTGACCTCGGCGGCATCGCTGTCTTCCAAGTCGACCAGCTTCAGATCGCCGGTCAGGTCCGGATCAATCTCCTGCGGGCTGAGGATCTGGATCGCAAATACATCATATTTCCCGCCGGTGACGTACCGCAGGCCGTTTTCTGCGCCGCCTTTATCGAAGAAATCAGATAGCACGACACAAATGCCGCGGCTGCGCTGGCTCAGGGCAAAGCGCCGGCACGACTCGGTGAGATCGCCGGCTTCAGTAGCCTCCAGCTTGGCAATGAAGTCCAGCATCTGGGGCACGCGGGTTTTTCCCCGCAGCGCGCCGGTGGTCGAGGCGACGCCTGTAGAAATGGCGTTGATCGTGACGCGGTTGTAGTTCACCAGCCCGATATAGCCGAGCGCGGCGGCCACGCGTTTCATGTACGCCAATTTATTCGGGGTGCCGTAATCCGCGCTGCGGCTCGTGTCGATCAGCACGTGCAGGGCCAAGTCTTCTTCTTCAAGAAACAGTTTCAAGAACAAGCGGTCCAGGCGGGCGTACAGATTCCAGTCGATGAATCGCAAGTCGTCGCCGACCACGTAATTGCGAAAGTCCGCAAACTCCACGCTCTGGCCGCGACGCTTGCTGCGCCGTTCTCCCTTGAGCTTGCCGGCGAGCACCTTGCGGCTCAGGACGTCAAGGCGTTCCAGCCGGGCCCGGAAGTCGGCGTCGAGCAAGTTTTCAGTCGTTATTGCCGTCATTGAAAATTTCTTTCATTGCAAAAACGGTATTTCAAACAAATGACCTTTAGTGAAGTATATGATGACGAAGGTGGGTGTGGCACGTCTTTAACACCCCGGGGATGGACAAGGGAGCGTTCGCATGGCCTGAACCGCTGCACAGCCGGTGTTCCGCCGCACGTTCAACGCCTTTCATAACGGCCTGCAGAACGCGCAAACACCACGGTTGTCGCACGCTTCGGGTCCACCGGACGCCTGGTGAGGTGCTGTATGGCCCGGCAGGCGCGGATCATCGTATTTGGGGAAAAGACACCGGCGACCGATCGCCTCGTGTCGGGGTTGCGACGCGAGGCGTTTGACGTCGCGTCGCTGATCACGCCGGCCGAGCTGCGCGCGGTGGCCGGCCCGCCCGATCTGGTCCTGATCGACGCCGCCAATCGACCGAATCTTCTGGCCGATGTGCGGACGTGCCGGCAGGCATTCTCTCCTCAATCCACACCCGTGCTCGTCCTCGGCGAAAGCGATCCCAGCGCCTCGGCCGCCGCCATTGAAGCCGGCGCCACCGACGCCGTCGCCGATTCCATCGGCGGGCCGATGCTGGGGGCCCATGTCCGTCGCCTGATCCGCGCCGGCGAGGCGCTGCGGACGATGCTCGACGACGAGCGCGAAAAGGCCAAGCGCGAAATTCTTGCACTCGCCGCCGCCGACGTGGCCGTACCGCTGGGCGACATGCTCGATGAACTGGAAGCGGTGATGGCCCGCTCGCCGGCCGGCGAACGATTGGACGAATTGCTCGAACTTGCCAGCCGCGCGGTCGACGCCGTCGATCGCCTCCGGCGCATGGCCACCGGCGCGGCAACAGCGGCCACTGAAGAAGCCGCGCCGGCACCCGCTAAACCCACCAAAGGTGCCGATAAGAAGCGTTCGCCGAAGAAACGCTAGAGCGGGCCGACGGCTAGCTCAGCACTTCGATAAACCCGTCGTGCTTCTTCCCATTGACGATCGCGCAGATCTCCTCGGCCTGCTTTTTGGAGCGGCAGAGAATCTTAAATTCGTTCTTCCCTTGCTTGCCATTCCAAGCCGCGAAGACGCCGCCGTGATAGGTGGCCACGCGGACTTTTCCGGTGTTGGGCGGGATGCTGTAACGGGCCATCCCCCCATGCTACGCGCGGCCGCAGCCCGGGCAACCGGGCGACCGAAAATCAGCTGGCCCTAACCAGTTGGTGCGACCGGCAGGTGCGGTCGATCGCGTCCCAATCCAGGTCCACGCCGATTCCCGGCTTCTGCGGCACGTGAATCACGCCGGCCGCATCGATCGGGTACGGGTCTTTCATCGGGAACCGGAATGGGTCTTCCGGAATCAGCAGCTCGAAGTATTCGCAGTTCCGAATCGCGCAACTGACATGCAGATTGGCGATGTCCATGAAGCCCATCGTGGTGCAATGAATTTCGCACCGCAGACCGTGCGCCTCGGCCAGGTGAGCAATCTTCATCGTGCCGGTGACACCGGCCTTCCAACTCACATCAGCCCGCACAATGTCGACGGCGTTCTGCGTGATCGCCTGCGCGACGCCCCATGGCCCGCCGCGGGTCGTTTCCGTGCCGGCGATCGCAATGTCTAACGCCGCACACAGCTTGGTGTACTTGGCCAATTCGAAATCGCGGAACGGTTCCTCGAACCAGTGGTAGTTCAACTTTTCCAGACCGCGCCCGACGCGGATGGCTTCCTCCAGCGAGTAGTCGCCGACCGGATCGGTCATCAGCACGTAGTCCGGCCCCATCGCCTCGCGCAGCGCGCGATGGACCGCCATATCGCGCCGCCACGGGCCCGGCGGGTGCGCCTTGTAGGCCGCGAACCCGCGGGCCGCATAGGCCTTGGCTTGGTCGACGTATGCCTGCTCACTGTCCAGAAACAGGCTGCTGGCATAAACCGGCAGCGATGTTCGATAGCTGCCGAGCAATTGATAGAGCGGCAGGCCCGCCGCCTGCGCCGCCAAGTCCCACAGCGCCACGTCCATCGGCCCGGGCAGGTACGCGGGAAAGAAGGTGAGATGGCGATCGATGTTCCACAACTCGTGCCAGATCGCTTCGCGCTCGTGCACCTCGCGGCCGAGCACCACCGGGGCGATGTTGTCCAGCAGGTACCGCTGTGTGACTTCGCCAGACCGCGCCGCCAGCGCCGTCGCGTGGCCGGTCAGCCCCTCGTCCGTTTGCAGCCGCAGGACAACCACGTCCCAAGTCAGGGGCGCACGGCCGGTGCGCGACGCGTCGAACAGCGCCTCATCTCGATGACACAGCCAGGTTTCGACGGCCGTGACTTTCACTTGGTTTTTAATTCCAGATCTTTGAGTTCGATCGGAATGTCGATTGTTCTCACCTTCATCGGCAATCGCACCTTCAAGGTGGCCAGATCGTCAAAGAACTTGGGATTGTTGTTCGGCCGGAACCGAAGGCGCACGCCTTTGCCGCCATCGGGCTGCCAGCCCATGGTGTCCAAGGCTAGTAGATCGCCGTTCACGTCGTACGCGGACACGAAGCGCGGCATGCCCTGCGCCCATGAGCCATTTCGATATTTGTCGATGGCCGGACCGCTGAGGCGAACACTGAGCGTCGCCCGGCGCGGGTCTGGATTGTCCACCGACATTGAGGCGCTCATGGCTTGCCCTTCGATCTTCTTCTCGCTGCCCATGTCCTCGGCAGACAGATCTGCCGTTGCTTCTTCTACGACCTGCACGGCGCGCAAGCGGGCGGCGAGGCTTTTGATGTTGGTGATCGGCGTGCGACTGGCAAACCGGATGGCGACGCGGCCGATGGAATCGCCGCCATTCATGGCATTCATCATTTGATAAAATGAATTGCCCGGCCCGTTGTCCGGCGGCAGTACGGCGACGTCTGCCTCCACCCGGTCCGCCCGCGTGTCCTGCAGGATGGCAACGACCTTCAGCGCCGGATCCAGAAATACCGTGCCCTGCAGGTCGTACGTGTATGTGTAAGAATCGCTGCCCGACGCCATCCCATGCTGGGCGCTGAGGTGCACGCCGCTGATCGCCAGCAGCGCGCTGTCGCCTAAGGGGGCTAGGCGATAGCTCTCGCCGTGCGTCAGTGTCAGGCGATTGGAATTGCCCATCGGCATGAGCACGCCTTGCTTCAACAGATCGGCCACGGCGGCGGCGAACGGCTTTTCCCCGCCGCTGTCGGCCTGCACTACGCCGGCGCTCGGATCGAGCCGCACCTGAATGCCCAGTTGCCGGGTGATCTGCTTGGCGGCCTCGCGCGGGTCTTCGGCTTCCACGAACAACTTGACCTGGGTCGGCTGTGTCGCCGGTAGCGCCGCCTTCGCACCGTGGGCGGTTAAGGCGATCGCTGCGGCGGTCAGAATGAATTTTCGCATGGTCTGACTCCTTCGCACTTACGGAATATCGATATTGGTGAGCGTGAACGGGATCAGCTCATCGGTGGTTTCGATCACCGTATCCCACTGCAGGGTCGCCGGCACGATGGCTTGGCCGGACGGGTTGCCGTTGGCGTCCGGGGTGATGATGCCGCTTTGGATCGTCAGCTTGCGGCCGTCCGATCCCCAGCCGTTGGTCTGGAACTGAAGCATTTCGCCTTTAGCGCCTTTGACGACCACCGTGCTGCCCAGCTGGTTGATGCGCTGCTGCATGCTCTGCCACGCTTCGTTGCCGAGCGTGCCGCGGGTGATGACGATCGGCAGGCTGTATTGCGGACCGTTGGGTTTCATCGGGCCGATAGCGATCGCCGCGCCGTTCAGATCACCGGACTGCGTGCCTTGGTCGAGTCCATCAACCTTCAGGCGAAGAATCGTCTTCGGCCGGGCAAGCACGCCGTTGCCTTTCAGGGTGGCGATCTTTTTCGGCGGCGGGCTCGGGAACTGCAATTGCAGCGTGCGGTCGGTCACGTAGCGATCACCGTCCGGGCCGTCGTAATACGTCGGCTCACGATTGTTGGCGAGTAGGTCGCGGCCTTGATCGTCGGTGGCTTCGTCCAGCTTTACCTTCACCGGCCCGTCCAATGGACGCCGGCCGCTCCAGATGCGGAATTGCAAATCCAGACTGTCTGTCTGATTCGGCGATGGCGGGAAGGTTTGGTTCCGCGTGAGGTAACCGAGCTCAACCTGCTTTTCCGGCCGACGTTCCGATTCGCCACTCCAGCTGTTCGGGCTGAGGCGCGGCGGGCTATTGGAGCCCATCCGCATCACCCCGAGTGACAGCGTGCGGGCCACTTCCTTGATCGCTTCAACGCGCGACAGGTCTTTGAATTCCACGTCGTAAACAACAGTCGGCCCACCCTCAAAGCCGCCACCGCTGCGCTCATACACGACATTGATACCGGTCTGCTTGACGAATTCCGCGATCGTGGCGGCCGGATCCAAGCCGCTGCTGGACATCGCGTACGAGGTGTCCGCACTGCCCGGCGTCACGGCGATTCGCTCAGTCTTTAGCTCGGCTTGAGCCGTCGACGCCAGCAGCAGGGCCGCCACCATTGAACGATAGGAAAGCATGCATTCCTCCTTCGCCTACCACCACGGCGAGCCTAACACGAGCGTTAGCACCGCCGCCATGGATGAAATGGAAATGACAATCGCCGTCACCGCGAAGCGCGGCCGGCCTCGTTGCAGGCCGACGACGCCGGCAAGCAAGGCGATGGTATCCAGCGCGTACCACGGCCAGTTCGCGCGAAAGGTGAGACCGTAGAAGTTACCAGCGTACGGCGTGTAGACGCCCCAGGCGTGCCGCGTGCCCCGGAGCAGCTGCGACGTCATGATGGCCGGCACTGTGGCGCAAAGCGCGGTTAACGCGAGGGCTATAAATGCAACAACGCTGTCGCCCCGACGCGGTGCCGCATCGTACGACAGCGGAATCGCCGGCAGCGGTTCGGTCATCGCCCGCCGGGGCCATCAGGAACTTGCGTCGGCACGGCTTCGACCACACTAAGCAGCACCTTGTCCGTGGTCATCCCTTCAGCCTCGGCTTCGAAGTTCAGGATCACGCGGTGCCGCATGGCGGGGATCAACACGTCCTTGATGTCCTGGAAGCTGACATGGAAGCGATTGTCCAGCAGCGCCCGCACCTTGGCCGCCAGCGTGATGGCCTGTGCGGCACGCGGGCTGGCACCGACACGCAAGTATTGGTTCACCCCCGGCGTGGCGAACTCGCCCTTCGGGTGAGTGGCCAGCGTGACGCGCACGGCGTAATCCTGCACGTGCGGCGCAATGATCACGCGGCGGATCAACTTCTGATGTTCCACGATCTTCGGCCCGTCCAACACCGGATTGATCGCGATGCGCGTGCCGGCCGTGGTGCGGTTTAAAATTTCATGCAGTTCAGCGCGGTTGGAATAGTTCACCGAGAGCTTGAAGAAGAAACGATCCAGCTGCGCTTCGGGCAGCGGATACGTGCCTTCCTGCTCCAGCGGGTTCTGCGTCGCCATCACGAAAAATGGCGCTTCCAGCGGCCGCACTTCACCGCCGGCAGTGACCTGTTTTTCCTGCATTGCTTCCAGCAGAGCCGATTGCGTCTTTGGGGTGGCGCGATTGATTTCGTCTGCCAGCACGATCTGCGCGAAGATCGGCCCTTCCATGAACTTGAATTGCCGCCGGCCGTGCTCGTCTTCCTGGATGACATTCGTGCCGATCACGTCGGCCGGCATCAGGTCGGGTGTGAACTGCACGCGGTTAAACTTCAGCGAAAGCGCGTCGGCCAGCGCGCGGATGAGCGCCGTCTTTCCCAGCCCCGGCACACCTTCCAGCAACGCATGCCCGCCGACGAACAGGCAGGTCAGGACACCGTCGACGATGCTGTTATGGCCAACGATCGCTTTCCCGATCTCAGCTTTCACCGCGGCGTAGTCTCGCCGAAACGCATCACACGCGGCCTGGATTGCGGGATCGACGCCTTGAATCTGGGTGGGTTGGGCCATGGGTGTAGAATCAGTTTAGCTGTCAATTGGACTGGGATGAAACGATCCGTTCAGAAATCCTGCGGCGGTTTATTGTTGCTCACGCATTTTTTCCTGCGCCCTCCGCTTCGCCGCCAGCAGACTGCTGGTGGTATCGGCCGGTTTCTCGCCCGGAGCAGCGGCGGACGAACCGCCGGAGCTGACGGGGCGGGACAGCGGCTGATTTTTAGCACCACCCACGACCTTGCTGATGTCCCCGGCAACGTCGGTCTTTGCGACGAACTTCGCCTTGGCTTTGTCCTTCGGACTCAATGCGGACGTGGCGGTTGCTGCGACCGTCGATGCATCGGCGGCCCGTTCGCGGATATTGCGCAGGGCGTCTACGGCTTGGGTGCCGTCTGATTTCTTCACTGTCGTAAACGATCGCACGAAGTTCCCCGCGCCCTGCCAAGCAGCGGTCAGAGCCGCGCGATCAATCTGCAGGCGGCGGATGGCGACGTCCAGGATGAGCAGCGTTGCGGCGAGTGGGAGCAGCAGCCAGTTCAGGGGTAGATACGCCTGCGCGGGGGCGAGCCCTTCGCGGTCGAAGAGGTCGTAGTGGTCGGCGGTGCCTATCGCGGGCAGGACTTTGCCGCCGGTGCGGCGGGCGATTTCTTCCAGTTGGGTGTCGTTGCTGGTGAGGTCTCGGCGCTCCGGGGCGTCGTCTGCGGTCAGGCCGGCCAGGAGTGTGCCGCGTTGGCCGTTGGGGCCGCGGTATTGAAGGGCGGTGACGTAGGCGCCGCCGTCGGGTGTGGCGAATTTCTGTTCGTACCGGCCGGGACCGGTTTGGGCGAGGCGCAGTTCGCCGGGCGGGCGGTCGGGGTTCGGGCCGGCGACGGTGCCAGCGATGCTCAGGCCGTTCATCGCGCCGCGGTCGGCGAGGGCTTCGACCACGATTTTGGACTGGTTGCCGTCGCGCTCGATACGCATGTCAAAATCGCCGCTCATCGGCGCGCGGCTGACAGTGCGAACCAGCTGCGTCCAAAGCTTGTCGTACATCGTGCTGCCGACCAGGTTGGCCGACCAGCGCCGCGTGGCGTCGCCGGTGAAGACGGCGACTTTGCCCAAGCCGATCTGCCAACTGGCCAGGATCGGGTCGTGGAATTTGGTCGTGGAAATCAGGGCCGTCTGCACCTGCGGGTCCTGCTTGCGGCTGGTCAGCACCATGCCGCCGAGGCGCGGGAACGCCTGCCCGGCGAGACCCGCGAGAAGTTCGGCGGCGATCGGCGTTTGGGCGACGGCGATGCCGCCGTCGGGTTCCTGGATCAGGCTGCGTTTGATGGTTCGCGCTTCACGGAGGAATACCTGCGTCAGCTTCGTCGGATCATTCACGACGTAGGTCCGGCCACCGCCCTTTTGCGCTAGGTCGGCCAGCAGCTTGGTATCCGCATCGCCGCCGACGGCGATCGTGCTGAGCGTGATTTTGTGCTGCTTCATCCGCGCGATCGCACCGGCGTAGTCGCCGTCATTGCTCTGGCCGTCGGTGAGCAGCAGGATGTGTTTCGTCGCCGCCTGCCGGGGCGAAAGGCGCGCAAGTTCAATTTCTGCTTTATCGAGAGCGGGATAAATATCCGTACCGCCAGCAGGCTCGATCGTCTTTACGCGTTCCGCGCCGTTGCCATGATTGGGCCCGAGGTTCAGCACCCATTCGG
>JAQGHK010000560.1 GCA_028288875.1 Phycisphaerales bacterium
CGCCGGCGATCACTTTGCCGGTCGCGCCGTCCAGCTTGAACAGCTTCAAACCGGACCAATACGAACCGATCGCCATCCAGTGTTGCCCCCCCTGATCTACAAACGCGGCCGAATCGATGGCGTTCCAGTCGTTCCCTTTTTCGGTGCTCACCACGATGCCCTGATCCGCCCACCGATAGGCGGCGTCGCGACGGTCCAGCGTGGTGTTGGTCGCCAGCCCGATGGCCGAGTGCGAGGTGCCGAACTCCGACACGGTGTAGTACAGGCGATAAACGCCGTCGACGAACACGATGTCCGGCGCCCACATATCGCGCGTTTTCGGAAACGGCTCTGCCGCCCAGGCGGGCATTTTTTCGAACGCTTCGCCGACGCGCGTCCAATGAATCAGATCCTTGGATGTGTGCATGGGCAGCCCGCGCCCGGTGCTGAAGAGGTAGTAGGTGTCGCCCTGCTTGATGATGGCGGGGTCATGCGTGGCGGTCCAATGGTCGGTCGACGGCGCGGTCGCTTGCGCCGCGGCGACGGCCGCGGTGCTAAGGACGGCCGTAAGTGCAGAAAATGAAGTGGATTTTGATCGCGCCATTTTACTTTGCACTTTCGAACGTAACTCAAAGGCCGGCCGAAGTTTCGGCGGGAAAAAGGCGCGCCCGGCGCGACGATAGATTACCCAGCCCGCCATGGGACTTATGGCCGGCACAAAAACCAACGTCGCAGCGATTGAGCCGATCTGTCCCCTCTCCCGGTATGGCCGGGAGAGCGTTAGGGTGAGGGCTTCCGACGGTAGGAGCCATTAGCGAAAGTTGAGTCGGACGTTTAAGCATCTTGCGCTTCAATGGCCCTCAAGAGACGCCGGTGAAAAGCCCTCACCCTGCCCTCTCCCGGCCATACCGGGAGGGGGAGTTCAGCCAGCCGGCTCAGGCTCTGAGCGGCGTCTTTTCAGCCATCCGTTGTACCGCCCTGCACGCGAAATTGCGGCCAAAAAGCAGACGATTTTCAACTATTTCGGCCGCCTACTTCCGCCGCGCCGTGATCTGCAAATGCCCCGCCGCCGCTGCCGCCGAAGGGTCTTTCGCCAATGCCTGTTCCAGCGCAATCAGCCGGTCCACCGCCCCCGGCGTTTCCAGCAGCCGTTTGTTGTGACGCACCGGAAGAATCGTCTTGCCAATCACTTCCACGATCTCAAAGCCCACCGTCTCAAACAGCTTCCCCAACTGGTGCGGCGTGAACGTCGTCAGCTCAAACTTCTCCCGCTCGTCGGCGGTCAGCCAATTCGTTTTGCCGTTCTTCAGGAAGGCTTCAAGGGCGTCGACATTGCCGCGTTCGATGTAATGCGGAATGGCCGCCAGCTTGTTGTCGGCGGTGGCAATGACCACGCCGCCAGGCTTGGTGATGCGGGCGAATTCTCGGACGGCCTTGAACGGGTCGCTGCAGATCGACAGCGGATCGCCCATCGCCAGCACCAGGCTGAAGCCGTCACTGGCGAGTTCAGGCATGCTCACGATATCGCCGACGACAAGCGTGGCCTTCTTCTCCCGCGGGCCGGCGGTTTTCTCACGCGTGCGCTCGATCATGTTGGCCGAGTGATCGAGGAAGGTGGTCGGGAAGCCGCTCTTAAGCAGCTTCAGCCCCCACTTGCCCGTGCCGCAGCCCAGATCGGCGCACGCGGCATTGGCATCGCGCGGCAGATGCGGCTTGACCGTCCGCCAGGTGATCTCGTCATGAAACGCCCAATACGGGTCGTCATAAATAGCGTCGTACTGGCGGGCGACACGGTTGTGATAGCGTTCGGAGGCTTTCCGCATACGTCTATTTAACGCCGAAACGCCCGAAGGTCATCTCGCCAATCCTTTGATCGAACGGGCCAGTTTGGCGACACTGCGGACGGAGCTTCTTTATGAACATCACTTCCCGGCTGGGTTTCGTCCTGATCCTTCTTTTCAGCGGCCTGCAGGCGGCGCGGGCCGAGACGCCAGCCTTCCCGGCCCGCCCTGCGATGCAGAAGCTTGAAGACGGCGTTCAGTTTGCCGAAGTCAGTCTCAAGGTGCCCGGCCGAGGCGAGACGATCAAGGTGTGGATCTACCTACCTCAGGGTACGCCCGCGAAGGGTTCTCTGCCGGTCGTCTTCATCGCACCGGCGGGCAGCAATTTGATTACTGGGATGGGCCTCGCCGACGGTGATCGGCAAGAGCATCTTCCGTATGTGAAGGCCGGTTTCGCGGTGGTTTCCTACGAGCTGGAAGGCGCGATGGCCACGCGATCTGTGGCCGAGATGAGGACGAGTCTACCGAAGTTCATGGCCGCTCATGGCGGAGTCGACGATGCGAAACTGGCGATCGACTACGCCTTGGCCAAGTGCCCGGAGATCAACCCTGCGAAATGTTACGTCGCCGGGCACAGCTCGGCGGCCACCGAAGCGCTCACCGTCGCCGCCGCGGACAAGCGAATCAAAGCCTGCTGCGCGTATGCGGCCATTCCCAACCTCCGCGATCGCTTCGAGCCGGCATTGATCGATGCTTTGGAAAAGCGAACGAAAGGATTTGGTGCGTTCATCGATTCCATCTCGCCGGCGAATCATCTGGCCGACCTGAAAGACAAATCGATTCTGTTGTTCAGCGCCGACGATGACGACAACGCGACGCCGAAAGCGGTTCACGACTTCGCCGCGGCATTGCAGAATGCCGGCGCGAAAAAGGTGAAGCTTATCACGGTGCCGACGGGCGGACACTTCGATTCGATGATCAAAGATGGCATACCTGCCGGCATCGCGTTTCTGAAGCAGCTTTAAACGGCTTGCTTGGCGAGGGCGGCGAAGCGCTCGCCGCGCTTTTCGAAGTTGGCGAACTGGCCGTAGCTGGCCGTGCCGGGCGAGAGCAGGATGACGTCGCCCGGGCGGGCGATCTCCTTGGCGCGGGCGACGGCGCGGTCCAGCGTTTCGAGGTATTCCCCGCCGCCGCGGTTCGCCAGGGCTTGGCCGATCTGGCCGATCGCCAGGACCTTTTTACAGTGGGTGGACAGGTGATCGCACATGGCGTCCCAGGTTAGGCCTTCCTTCAAACTGCCGCCGACGATCTGAATGACCGAGCGGGCCGGGAACGCGTCGCAGGCGATGATGGCCGCCTCGGGGATGGTGGCGATGCTGTCGTTGAAATAGCGGACGCCGTTGGCCTCGTGGACCAGTTCCAGGCGGTGCGGCAGGCCGCCGAAATCGGCGACGCGGGATTGGGCGGCCTCGTGATCGATGCCAAACTGGCTGGCCGCCAGGAACGCGGCCTGGGCGTTCGCCTGGTTGTGCGCGCCGGGGAGTTTGAGATCGAACGCTGGCACGGCCGACGTCGGGTAGAGCAGCGTTTTCACGCCGGGCTGGACGGCGAACGTTTCGGAAATGCTGTCGCCACGCCGAATGAATACATCGCCGGCTTTTTGGTGGCGGATGATGTTGCGCTTGGCGTCCAGATAGGCATCGCCACCGCCGTGCCATTCGACGTGATCAAGGCCGAGCATCGTCAGCACCGCCACGCGCGGCGACCAGTTCATTTGGCCGAGCCAGTGGAGCATGTAGCTGGAAAG
>JAQGHK010000564.1 GCA_028288875.1 Phycisphaerales bacterium
GCTACGGCTGGTACTGCCGGACCGCATTGGCCATGTTGTGATCCGGGATGATGTGCCGGCCGAAATCGTCCGCGACGCTATCGCGGGGCTCGCCCAATGATCGCCAGGCCATGGCTGACGCTTTCGCTGACCGACGGCATCGGGCCGATCCTCGCCCGTCGTATGATCGCGGCTGCGGGCTCCATCCATGCTGCATGCGATGCCGATGCCCGTCTGCTGCAGACGGTTGACGGGATTGGTCAGGCGAAGGCCTCCAAGATCGCCGCATCGCTGCGTGAGGCAAAGGCGAAAGTGGACGACGTCGCCGCCAAGACCAACGCCGCTCTGGCGCGTGTTATTTGTCCGGATGACGATGTCTACCCACTCCTGCTCAAAACGATTCCTGACCCGCCGCTGGTGCTGTTTGTGCGTGGAACGATCGAGCCGCGCGATCTGAACGCGGTGGCGATCGTCGGCAGCCGCAAGTGCAGCCTTTACGGCCGCGAGCAGGCGGAACGCTTCGCGGCACTGCTGGCCGGTGCGGGTTTCACCGTCGTAAGCGGCGGCGCTCGGGGCGTCGATTCCGCCGCGCACCGCGGGGCCGGCCAGCACACCAGCGGCCGAACCATCGCGGTGCTGGGCAGCGGCGTGGATATCGCTTATCCGCCGGAGAACGCCGGCCTGTTCAACCAGATCACGACGCACGGCTGCGTCATGAGCGAGTTTCCGCCCGGCACACCGCCGACGGCGGAGAATTTTCCGCGCCGCAATCGGATCGTCAGCGGCATGAGCCGCGGCGTGCTGGTGATCGAAGCGGACGAACGCAGCGGGGCATTGATCACCGCCCGTCAGGCCGTCGAAGAACACCACCGTCCCGTCATGTGCGTTCCCGGCCGAGCCGACAATCCGCAATCGGCCGGCCCGCACAAGCTGATCCGCGAGGGCGCGGTCTTGGTGACGCGCCTTGAGCATGTTCTCGAAGCGCTCGGCCCATTGGACGCATCGATCCCGGAAATGCCGCTGTTCGAAGGTCCGGACGAAGCCCCGATCGCCCCGCCGCCGTCAGCCAAGGCGCAGGCCGCCGCCGTCAGCCCGTCGCAGCGCGTGATTTTTGACGTCTTGTCCGCCGACCCGATGGACGTCGATACGCTTTGCGAGCAGACGTCAATGGATGCCGGGACAGTGCTGCGTGAACTCACGTTCCTGTCCCTCAAAGGCCTCGTCCGCCGCTTGGATGGCCAACGATTTGCCAAGACGCGATGACTGCCATGACTACCACGTACTACGTTATCGTCTTCGTCATCCGCCCCAACGGCCACAGCTATGAAGTGCTGCTCGGCCGGCGGGCCGAGGGCAGATACCTCGGCGGCACCTGGCAGCTGATCACCGGTTCCATTGAGCCCAACGAAACCGCCTGGCAAGCCGGCGTGCGCGAGGTCCGCGAGGAGACCGGCCTGGAGATCGGCGCGATGTATCGGGTTAGCCACCTGACGCAGTTTTACCGGCCCGATATTGATTCCATTTGCGTCGCGCCGATGTTCGCTGCCTTCGTGGAGGCGTCCGTCGAGCCAACGATCAATCCCGAGCACACGCACCTGGAGTGGGTTTCGATCGATGCCGCAGCCGAACGCCTCACCTGGCCGGGCGACCTCACTGCGTTGGAACAGATCAGGCAATTCATCCTGGCTGATCATCCGATCAAACCACATTTGCGAGTCCCACTCGGCTAGGCCGCTACGGCGCGACCAGCCATGGCCGTTCGCGGAATTGCACGGGTGTGACCCCCACGGTTTTCTGAAAGACGCGGCAGAGGTACGCTGCGGAGCTGAATCCGCTTCGCCGAGCGACCGTTTCCAGCTTTGCTTCGCCAGCCCGTAGTTCGGCTGCCGCTAACCGAACGCGTGTCTGCGTCAGGTAAGTCGACGGCGAAACACCGGTCGCATCGTGAAATTCGCGCGTCAGATGCTCACGACTTCGATTCAAACGGCTCGCCAAGGCATTCACATTTAGCTTTGGACGATCGCCCTCGGCTTCAATGATTTCCAGGCACGCCGTCACAAGCCGCGTCGCCGCAATCCGGCGGCGGGCGAGCACACTCAGCACTTGCATCAGCAGGCCGTACAGCTGCCCTGAGATAAAATAGCGGTCAATCAGGCGGCCCGAGGCGTGTGCTTCGACGATGCTCAACATGGTCTGCGCGACGGACGGATCTGCGCCGAAGTCCAAGACCGCGCCGTGCAGCCGATGGACGTGCCGCATCCACTCATTGGCCGCCGCGCCGGCCAGCGAGATAAACACCTGCTCGTAAACGCCCGATGCCCATCCGTATTCAAAAGGTCCGGGAATCAAGTGAAAGAACGCATGCCCCGTCGGCAACAGCATCTTCGCCTGCCCGGTCGGCCGAACAAATGCCGCCCCGTCCAGGGTCAGTTGGAGAACGACGTGAGGAGGCTCATCACGCTGGCTGGCATCGTAGTAATACGCCGGCCCCCGGCGGACTTCGTGGCCGCATCCGACAAGCCACAGCAAAGGCTCATCCGTGCGGAGGGCAGGAAGTTCAGGTGTTACCGCCAAGGGCATAGAACATCACATTTGTACAACGGATTCCTCAAGCGTCCAAT
>JAQGHK010000500.1 GCA_028288875.1 Phycisphaerales bacterium
CCCGCTGGTACGCGGCCACGATTCGAAATAACGGCGTGGAGATTTAGTTTCGGTTTCAAACCGAATGTTTTGAGGCGGAGGAGAACCTGTGACTGTTTTGACGTTGCCTCGCGTGGCCATGGCCGGCGCGCTTACCGTTGCTCTTTTTTCGTCGGTCGCCGCGGCCCAAACGGCCGACGGTAAGTTCGTGTTACTCGACGAGTCGACGCTCGCCTCGATCAAAGGCCGCATGGCCGAGCCGGACGTGAAGGCCGCCATCGACAAGTTGCTCGCGTCGGCCGACGAAGCACTCACCAAGCCCGGCCCGGCCGTGACGGAAAAAACCGCCCTGCCCGTCGGCAATGACCCGCACGATTACATGAGCCTGGCCATCTATTTCTGGCCGAATCCGAAAACGCCCGACGGTAAGCCGTATGTGAATCGAGACGGCGTGGTGAATCGCAAGGAAGTTGATTCATTCGACGCCCCGCGAAAGGACCGCCTGATCAATTCCGTTCGCGCGATGGCGCTGGCCTACCACTTCACCGGCGACTCGAAGTACGCCGACGGCGCGGCCGGTTATCTGCGCAAATGGTTCCTCGATCCGAATACGCGTATGAATCCGAATCTCAACCACGGCCAGTTCGTCCCCGGCGTGGCCGATGGGCGGGGCTATGGCATCATCGAAACCCGCTCGTTCGTTCAACTGGTCGACGCCGTCACCCTCCTGGACGGCTCGCCCAGTTGGAGCGCGGCAGACATGGCCGGCTTCAAAGCGTGGATGAGCGAATTCGTTGATTGGCTGCAGACCAGCAAGATCGGCGGCGATGAAGCGAAGGCTGACAACAACCACGGCGAGTGGTACGACGCGCAGCTCTGCGGCCTGGCAAAGTTCGTCGGCAAGGATGACGTCGTTCGCCGGGTGGCTTCTGAAGAGGGCGCTCGACGCATCGCCAAGCAGATGGAACCGGACGGTCGACTGCCCAGGGAACTCACGCGCACCAAGAGCATGCACTATTCCCTCTTCGCCCTTGATGCGTGGTTCCAGGTCGCCCGCATCGCTAAAACCAGCGGCGTCGATCTCTATGAGTATCAAAGCGAAGATGCCCGCAGCCTTCGCAAAGGGCTGGAGTTCATGACGCCGTTCATGCTCGGTGAGCAGAAGTGGACTTACCCGTCGATCGATCAGGAAAGCTACAGCGGCTATGCCGGCATGTTCCGTCGGGCGGCCAAAGTCTACAACGAGCCGCGGTTTGAAGCCGTCGCCAAAAAGCTGCGCGGCGATACGACGAATGTCGAAGCCCTGCTCAACGACTAGCCCCGAAAGGCGGCATCCGATGCGCAATTCCATGGCCCGCCAGGTCGCCGTCACATCGGCGATCTTGGGAATCGCTACGCTCTCGCCGGCGAGGGCCGATGATCTCTCCACCATCACGGATCGCGTTACCACTGACCTTCTGTCGTCCCTGCCATCCGCGCAAGCCGTGCAGGGCTATCTTTCCAGTCAGCAGGCCAATGGTAGTTGGGCCGACATCAGCTACGCCAGCACGGCCGCCACCAACTGGTCGCCGCTGACGCATCTGCAGCGAATGAAAGAAATGGCGCAACTGTACGCCGCGCCGGGCAACTCGCTTTATCACAGCGCCGTGCTCGCCGCGGATTTGGCGAAGGCGATGGACTATTGGGTGGCGACCAACCCCCAGTCCACCAACTGGTTCCCGAACGAAATTGCCGGCCCGCAGGCCTTGGGGGCCGCGATGGTGCTGGCCAAGCCCGTGTTTTCAGCCGGCCAACTCGCGTCCGGCCAAACGATTCTCGCGCGCTCAAAGGCATCGATCCCCAACTACACCGGCCAGAACGTGGTCGACCTTTCCATCCCCGGTGTCTACAGCGCCATCGTCTCCGGCAGCACTTCGGCGATGAACAGCGCGTTCAACTCTATGAACGGCACGGTGTTCGTAAGCAATTTCGGCACCGACGGCATCCAGGCCGATAACACCTACCACATTCACAACGTGCAGCTTTACATGGGCGGCTATGGCACGTCTTACATCAACGACATGCTTCAATGGTCTGGCCTCTCGGCCGGCACAACGTACGCACTGACCGACACACAGCATCACACACTGGTGAACTATCTGCTCGACGGTACGCAGTGGTTCATCCGCGGCCAGACGCTTGATCTCGCCGCCAATGGGCGGCAAGTGACGTTCCCCAGCTTCGTCGGCGCGGGCGACGGCTACTCGACGGCCATCCAACACGCCCTGTCGCTCGGCACCTATCGCGCAGCCGAACTGCAATCTTTTCTTTCGCGCCAACAGGCCACTCTCAACACCGGGGCGGCGTCCACGTCAAACGCGCTCAGCGGCAACCGATCGTTCTATAATTCCGACGCGATGGCGCATCAGCGGTCCGCGTTTTATGCGTCCGTCAAAGTAACCTCGACACGCACCAGCAACCCCGAAAGTGGAAACGCGCAGGGCTTGAAGAATCTCTATCTCGGCGATGGTGTGAACCAGATCATGGTCACCGGCAACGAATACCTGGGCATCCAGCCGGTCTGGAACTGGTTCCGCCTGCCCGGCACGACGGTGGATCTGGACGGCCGCTCTCTGAAGCCCGCCTGCGACTGGGGCGTCGTCCACGGCACCACGACCTAC
>JAQGHK010000617.1 GCA_028288875.1 Phycisphaerales bacterium
GGCCGCGGCGCATCGGTGGGATACGGAGAAGGTGAAAGAGGCGCCGCCGGTTGATCTTCAGTTCGGATATTACCCGTCGAAGAATCACATGCGCGTGCTGGCCGACATTCACGGGTTGCCCGCCGGATCAAAACCTGAAACGGTAACGGCCCTCGTTCGAGAGCGGCCTAGCGGCAAAGAGGTCGAGGCGATCGATTTTCCACTCGACCGCTTTAAAGACGGAAAGCAGGAACTCGCGTTCGACTTGCCGCCGCTGAACGGCCTGTACCAGATCACGGTGCGCGCGAGTGGCGGGGCCATGAAAACGGCGGAGGCGAGCAAGGACTTCGAGCGGCAAGTCTTCCCATGGGAAAGCAGCACGGCCGGCCAGGAAGGCACGGTCTATCCGCCGTTCACGCCGATTTTTTTGAAGCAGAACACGCTGTCGACGGTGCTGCGCGCTTACCAACTCAACGATGCCGGACTGATCGACCAGGTCGCAGCGACGAATGCGAATACGCAGGTGACCAAAGATGTATTGGCCGGCCCGATGCGCTACCACGTCCGCGCGGGTGGCCGCGATATCCCCTGTACTGCCGAGCCGATGCGGGTGGTCTCCAGCGCGTCCGACACCGCGACGCTGGCCGGCAAGCTTTCAGCGGGCCCATTGACCGGTTCGTGGGTCGACCATTGGGACTACGACGGCACGGCCAAGGTGGAATTGACCTTGCAGCCGACCAACGGTCAGGCGATCGACGAGCTGACGCTGGAAATTCCGCTGCGCAGTGATGTCGCGCAGCTCATCCACGCCAATTCCGACCGCATCCGGGCCCCCGTCGCGCAGGCTGTTCCGCCCGGTGAGGGCATCGTATGGGATGGGAGCAAAGTCGCCTGCGATGAGTTCATCAAGAACTTCTGCCCCTACGTCTACCTCGGCGACGCCAATCGCGGCCTTTGCTGGTTTGCTGAAAACGACCGCAACTGGGGCTGGAATGCCGCCACGCCCAATCTCGATGTGTTCCGGCAAGGCGATCAGGTCATCCTTCGCGTTCACCTGATCAACCAGCCCACCGTCATCACCGCTGCCCGCACCATCACCTATGGCCTGCTCGCCACGCCGATCAAGCCAAGGCTGAATCCAAACACTAATCCAAACTGGTGGCATTACCGCTTCTACCGCGACAGCTACCGCCTGCTCGGGACCGACATCAACTGGTTCGGCAACCACAGCTGCGGCACGGTTTACCCTGCCGGTCAGGACATGCATCTGTGGGAGATGCTGTCGCGGGGCAGCAAGGAGAAGATTCCTGACAGTGAAGTCGCTGCCTTCGCGGAATACGGGGCGAAATACTACAAGGATTACGGCGCCGACAAGGTGAAGCTCTTTCAAGATCACGCCAAACTGAATCTGCGGCGGAACCTGAATTTCAACATGATCTTTTATTACAACCGCGCCTCCTGCCCGGAGCTGCCGGAGTTTGAGACGTTCAAGGACGAATGGTCGCTGGACGATTACCGCACGCTCGACAAGAGCAACTCGCGCGATGAGATCAAAGTGATCCCGTCCAAATCCTTCGTCGACTACAACCTGTACTGGAACGATAAGTCCTTCGACATCGGCAACAACAAGGGTGTCTACTGGGACAATTGGTTCATCGCGCCGTCCTTCAACACCGAGATGACGGACGCCTACCGTGCCAGCGATGGGCACGTCGTGCCCGCTGCCGGAATCTGGGCGATGCGAGAGCAGGCCAAGCGAACATTCGTGATGATGAACGAGCGGAAGATGACGCCGATCGTCTTCCCGCACATCACCAGCTTCGCGTGTTTGCCGATGCTGAGCTTTGCCACGGCCCACTACGAGTGGGAATGGAAGTACAGCGAGGGCGACGTGCAGGACCGTTTCAGTCGCGAATACCTGCAACTCGTGACGATTGGCCAGCAGGCCGGCACCTGGCCGGTGCCGCTGTCGGATCAATTGCAATTGGCCAATGATCCGTGGACCCAGCGTACTTTTACCGCCGTCCGCATGCTGCACGAACTCGACGGCTACGGCGGGTTCGATACGGCCAAAGCGCTGCTCAAACCGGCGGTCGCCATGCTCGAGCGCCCGACGACCATCGCCTACCACTACTGGGAAGACCGGCCCATGCCCGCCCGCTGTGTGAACGCCGATATCCCGCTGCTGGTCTATTCCGATCCGGGCAAAGAGGCACTGCTCGTCGCGTGCAGTTACGCCACCGCTGACGCCTCGGCCGACTTCGCTGTGGACTGGGCGGCATTGGGCCTGGAGGCCAGCAGCACGGTCACCGACGCCGAAACCGGGCGGCCGATCGCCCTGCAGAATGGCCATCTCGTCGTGCCGATCAAGAAGCATGATCTGTGCCTAGTCCGCATTGAACCGGCAAAGCCGAAGGATTAAGCCCGGCGAGGCGGTCTCTGAGCCGGCTATCCATCGATTCAACGAGAGGAATCAACGCAATGCGGACCGGTCGCAAAATTCAAGGCGTGTTCGTTCTTCTACTTGCGCTACTCCTGCTGGGCGGCTCCGGCATGGCGATCGTCCAGCACCGGGCCCGTGCGCCGATGGCCGGCGCGACGCCCGTGGCGGTCGCCGATGTCAACGTCCAACCCGATCCTCCACTGACCGTCCCACTCGATCCGAAAGGCGTCGCGCGTCTGGCCGACGGATTCAGCATTGAGGTGATTGGCCTTGGCGAATACCCGTCAGCCGGGAAAAACTGGTGGGCGGCCAACGGCGCGCCGCTGACTGCTGAGCCCTACCCGCAGTTCTCGGGCGTCGCTCATCCGTGGAAAACCGAGCTCCCTTTGAAGCGCCAGTTCGCGCTTCGCGTATTGCCGCCGGCAGACGTTGCCGACGTGATGCCTTCCGCTCCGCCCGGGGGTAGCGTCGCTATGGACGTGTCGGATCGCCTCGGCCATCTCATCCCCGGAATGATCGCGGGCGTGACGCCGATGCCGGCCCAGCCGTTTAACCTCCGCCTCGCGGTTGCCACCGGGCCTTGGTCCATCGACCTTCGCAGCGACGGCGCGCGGCCGACCGAGGCGGATGTGCAGGGAGGTCACGCTGGAATTGGCACGCTCACGGCGTCGGCCCCCTCCGACGGGCCCCCGGCGACACAGGTCATTTTGTCCCTCCACACCGAGCGCGGTTCTCCGCTCCGAGAACGCCGCATCGTCTTCGGCGACGCCCAAGGCCAAGACCATCCGACCCGCCAAGTCAACCTCAACGGCACGCCCACTACGGCGTTCTACACTTACCAGGCTGATGGCCTCTCTCCGACCGATGTCAAAACGATTCGCCTTGAGACCCGCCCTTTTGACCAATCGATCGAGTTTCACGATCTGGCCGTCTACGCCGGGCAAACGACCTCCCCAAGCGTGATCAGCGGCAACAACGCGAAGCCTTTTTGAAAGGCGGCGACGATTGACCGGTCAGCACGGGTTCCAGAAAACGTCAGTCGCCAATGCGCGCCCGTTCCACTGGCTCGCCACAGCACACAGGCTCGGCGCGCACCGATTCGTCGGTTGGGCCGTCGTTGCGTACGTTGCCGTCTTCACACTATTCGCCGGCCGCGCCGGCTTGCGCTTGCGTGATGACGCTTGGCAGACGACGCGCTCCATTCACTTTCAGGAAGACATCAGCAACGCGTTTCACTGGGGCAGCGAAGTCAATGCGGTGGCGAACGCGTCCTTCCACGGCAATGGCGATCCTACGATGGGTCAACTCATTCAAGCCGAGGCCAAGATCTATCGCGATCTGGTTCGGCAGATTCCCGATGGCAATTATGAACTGGACTATCCGCCGTACCGCCTGCTGACGGTTTCGCTATGGCGACGCCAAATCGCCCGGGAATATCCGGGTTTGACGAATTGGCCGGGACGCTGGCAGCCCTGCGGACGCCGTCCCGATGCCGACCGCGATGCAACGGAGGATCTGGCCGGCCCGCTGATCCTGATGAACACCTTGGCCGAAGCGGCCACCGCGCTGCTGGCCGCCGCCTTGGTGGGAGTGTGGGTGTGGCGCAGTGGCCGGCGCGATCGGGCAACGCACGCCGGCGGTGTCCTGGCCTTCATGCTTACGGCGGCCGCGCTTGTCTTTGCATTGCCGATTGCCCAGATGGCGATTCCCGCCCCGCCGCCGAGTGTCGCCATCGCGCGGCCGCCCTCGGTAAACCTTTCGGGCAATCAGGCCAGCGCCTCGGTCTTCGGCTTGATCAATCCGCAAGGTGCCGTGACAAGGTGCTATGTTCAATGGGGCACGGCCGCCGGCCATTACGCCTATCAAACGCAGGTTCGAGAAATAGGTGGTGCGACCGCGCAACCCTTTACCGGCCAACTCACTAATTTGCCGGTCGGCGCGACGATTCATTACCAAATCGTCGCCCGCAATGACCAGTTCGCGGCCCCGACTGATTTCGGCCGTGGCACAAGCCGGTCGGACGACGCGACACTCGTCACCGAAGCGGTCGTCCAGCCGGCACAACCGCAAGCGCTCAATGGTGCGGTGTGGCTGAGCTTCGCAGAATGGATTCCCATCGGCCTCGTGTTTGTCGCGATGTGCTGGGCCATGCGTCGGATGAATCACCGCCACCGTGCGTGGGCCTCGGCGGTGATCGTAGGGTTGCTGATCTGGTTTGACCCGACGTTGCGGATGGATGGCCATGTCTATCCACAGTGGGATTCGTGGCTACTGCCGCCGTACTTGGCGGCAGTGCTGCTGGCGTCTTTCGATTGCTGGCTGTTGGCAGGCATGATGATGGGCATCGGCATGATGTTTAAAGGGCAGTTCCTTATCGGCGCGCCCGTTCTGCTGATCTGGCCTTTAGCGGGCCTGCGATGGGGCGCGGCAGCCCGATTGATCACCGGCTTCGCGCTGATGGCCGGCCTACTGCTGAGCCCATGGATTGTGTTGGACGGCCGAGCGATTTCCGGTGCGCAGCCGTCGGTGTATTGGATCGTCGCCCTCGGGTGCGTGTCCGCCATCGGCATTCTCGCGACGATGCTCCATGGTGACTTGGCGCAATGGGCTGCGATGCTGCGCCCCATCGGCCGAGCGTTCATGCGACGGCTGCCATTCCATAAACCGCGCCCCGCGGCCGATCAAGATTCCTCCAGGCCCGTGATCGGCTTGCAAGCGATGGCAGTGTCGACCACGCTGATGAGCGGCCTTCTACTGGCGATCATCGCGCTCTGGCGGTCGTGGCCGATGGATACTTCGCCGGCTTGGTATTGGTTGATCGCTCTGATCGGTCTGCTCCTCGTTGCGCCGTCGGCGATTCCGCAACGATCATTCGTGCCATGGAGCGCGGCCGTGATCGCGGCGTCGCTCTGGCTCAGTCCATGGCTGTTTCACAACGACTGGTCGTGGGAGACGGTTGGTTACGAATACGGCACCAAGAAATTCGATAACGCCGCCATGGGCCGCGGCAGCAACGGCAATCTGCCCGGCATCATGCACCAACGATTCAACTGGAACACGCATGACCCGGCGATCACGCTTCCGCTGCCGAATCTGGCGTCGTTGCTCTATCTCGGCCAGGCGAAAGAATCCGTGCCCCAATGGATGCACGCCCTCGGCATTAGCGGCGCCGGCCTGACGCTCGACATGAAGCAGGCCATGCTGGCGTTGTATTTTGTGATGGTCATCCTCTGCGGCATCGCGGCCGCGGCGCATAGCCGTCGGCACGACCCGCGTTTTCTGGCAGCCGTTGCGGCGCCGTGGGTTCTGATGCCCAATCTCCTATGCCAGATGATGTCACGTTATCACCTCTGGGGCGCGGTTCTCTCCGCCATGCTCATCGGCATCCGGCCGGAGCTTGGCGTCCTTTATGCTTTGCTGACCGCCCTCGCCGCCGGAATGATCTTCGATGCGCTGCTTTATGACGATCCCACCCGCTCGCCCCAGTTGTTCGACCTGATGAGCCGGCTATCCCCCGACAGCGGCTGGATCATGCTAATGGCCGCCGCGGTCGTCTTGTTTCTTGCGCGGACGCCCGGCAGGCCCTCCACCCTCGCTCCCTCGAAGGGCTGATGCGAAAGGCGGCTCGGGCCCGGTCAACACTTTGCGGTCGGCCATGGATGCTCCAACCGTTAGAGCGATTACAGGTGTGATTTCAGAAATGCCGTCATCTTGGCACGCATAGGCTCCGTCCAAAACGTCGGTCCGGCGTGAGGGGCGCCCTCAACCATGACCAATTCGACGGACACTCCGGCGGCCTTGAGCGCATCGGCAAAGTGCTGACTCTGCGTAGGGGATACCAGAGCGTCCTTGGTGCCGTGCAGGATCAGGAACGGCGGATTGTCCTTGGCGACGTGGTTCATCGGGCTGCCGTCGCGCACCAGCTCCGGCCGCGTGTCGAGCGAGCCGCCAAGCAATTGTTCGATGGTGCCGGGCGGATTTTCGGGCAGGTGAACCGTAGCCAAGTCGGTCGGCCCGAACAGGTCGATCACCGCCCGCACGCGCCCCGCCGGCTGCGTCGTGGACGCCGGCCTGCTCATGCCCAGGAGGGACGCCAGGTGCCCGCCGGCGGATTCGCCGGTGACGGCGATGCGCTCGGCGTCGAGCTTGTACTCCGCGGCATGGGCGGCGATGTAGGCCAGCGCCGCCGTCACGTCGTCGATCTGCGCCGGGAACGGGGCGACCTGGCTGAAGCGGTATTCGACGTTCACCACCGCGTAGCCATCACGCACCACAAAGTTCATGTGCGGCCACATCGCCTTATCGCCGGTCTTCCACGCTCCGCCATGAATCCAGAGCACCACTGGGAATGGCCCGTCACCCGGCGGTGTAAACACGTCCAGCTTCACCGGTCCGCTTGGTCGCTGCAGGTAAACCACGTCGCGGTGCGCGACGGCATCATCAGGCAGCGTAGTCTCATTGGGCTCAGCCAGGGTCATGCGTGTCGCGGCGAGCAGGATGAATACGATGGCAAAGACGGGCGAACGGTTCATGTTCATTCCTCGATGGTGCCGCCGACGGCGTTGCGGCGGATGACGTCACGGTAAAACTTGGCGCTCAACTTCGGCGTCCGCTGCTGCGTCTGGTAGTTCACATAGCAGAGCCCGAAGCGCCGGGTATAGCCAGTGGCCCACTCGAAGTTATCGAGCAGACTCCAGAGAAAATAGCCGTGCAGCGGGACGCCCTCGTCGACGGCGCGGTGGGCCTGAATGAAATGGTTCTGCAGGAACATCATGCGGGCGGTGTCGTGGATGTCGCCTTGCTCGGTCTGGATATCGCCATTCGCGCAGCCGTTTTCGGTGATGTAGATCGACTTCACGCCCCACGTCTCGGCCACCAGGCGCGGGGCCCAATAGAGAATGCTCGGCCCGATACCCAGCCACGGCATTACCATCCGCGGGTACGAGTCGTTGTGATGAACCTGCGCCCAGCCACGCTTCGATTCCGGATCGGGACGGATGTACGTAGGCGTGTAGAGGTTCAGGCCGACGTAATCCAGCGGCGTGTGGATGACCCGCATTTCCTCCGCGGTGAAGGTCGGCGCATCGGCACCTAGGCCTTCCAGATAGGCGGGGTGATACGCGCCTTCCAAGATAGGCGTGAGGTACATGCCGGCCATTTCGCGCATGGCCTCTTTCGCCAGGCGGATATTCTCCGCCGTCTCGCGGACGGGTACGACGGCGGGCGTATTTTCCGCCAGGCCGACCGGCGGGCATTTCCCCTTCACATTCGACCGAAAGGCCTGCGCTGCCAGGCCGTGGCCGTAGACGGCGTGATGGCGTGCCTGGGCGAGGGCCTTTCGGTCCACGCGCTTGCAGGGGGCGAATGGCTCGTGGGTGTCCGCGCCGTACCCTTTTTCGAGATAGCAGAAGAACTCGTTGATCGTGAACAGCCCGGCCAGGCGATCGCCGAGGGTGCGGGCCATCATGGCCGAGTAGTCGGCAAAGTGATGGGCGCAGTCCTTGGACTCCCAGCCGCGGAATTCGTCCTCGCACCACTGGGGCAGGTCCCAGTGGAAGAGCGTCGCCCACGGCTGAATGCCCGCGGCCAGCAGGTCGTCAACCAGCCGGCTATAGAAGTCCAGACCCTTCTGGTTCGGCTTGCCATCGACGGCCGGCTGCACGCGGGACCAGCTGATTGAGAAGCGGTAGGCCTGCAGCCCCAGCGACTTCATCAGCTTCACGTCCTCGGCCGAGCGGCGGTAGTGATCACAGGCGACGTCGCCGTTGTGATCCATCGCGATTGCGCCGGGGCGGCGACAAAAGGTGTCCCAGACGCTCGGCGAGCGTCCGTCTTCGGCGGCGGCCCCTTCTACCTGGTAAGCGGCGGTGGCTGCGCCCCATAAAAACGTCGACGGGAATGCGCAATAACGGTTTGTAGGCATAGGTAGACCCGAATAGGGGACGGCAACTCCGCTGCCCCATCATCCAAGCCACGGCTGCCTACGGCAACCGGCCACCCCCGTCAGACGCCGATTTGCCGTAAATCGGAGAACGGAATGGCGCATTTCGACGCGGTCGGGCGAAACGCCGCATCGTAAACTATTCGCATCGGCCACAGCGGAGGGTCGTCACGCGATCTGCGTGGAATCTGGCGAAATTCGATTCATTTTGGAGAGCCCATGCGTCACGCAAAATCGTCCCGTTCCATACGCACCGGTCGCGGTTTTACACTGGTTGAACTGCTGGTCGTGATTGGCATCATCGCCCTGCTTATCAGCATCCTGCTGCCGAGTTTGAATAAGGCCCGTGAGGCGGCCAAGGCGATCAAATGCTCATCGAACCTGCGAGCCATCGGCCAGGCGATTGTGCTCTATTCCAATACCGGTACGAATCATGGGTCGTTGCCCTACGGCTTCTGGAATGGCCGGAACGATTTCAATTACTACGGCGACCAGTGCAGCGACTGGAGCACAGTGCTGGCGAACACGCTGAACCCGAAAGTCGGCATCGACTATGTCAGTGCTGCCCAGTTCAGCGGGGGTAACGTGAATGTCGGCCAACGCGCGATCTTCACCTGTCCGTCCGCCAAGGAACCGCAGTCCAACGGCGGCATGCTGCTGCATTACACGGCTCACCCTCGCTTGATGCCTGACATCACCTACCGCGAGAATAACGACGCCCTGAACGGCCCTGCCCCGGCCGGGAAGCGGTGGCGGTTCCAGCCGTACCGGTTCACGCAGATCAAGCGATCGTCCGACATCGCGCTGATCTGGGACGGCGCGCAGACACCCAACGGCGGCGGCACCGCGCAGTGGAATGCTGAAGCGATCGGCCTGGAACTGGACCAGGGCCGGATCTACGGCTGGGATGGCAATTGGCTGTGCGACGACGCCGCCCATAACACCGCCGGCAACTACATGGTGAATAACTTCCCGGTCGACACCAGCGCCAGCAACGGCCAGAACCAGTACTGGAACTTGGACGCTGACCAGAACAAGAGCCAGATCCGCTTCCGTCACGCCGGGAACCGCGCGACCAACATCCTCTTCGTCGACGGTCACGTTGAGCCCAAGCGGGCAAGCACCCCGACCAACGGCGAGCTCGTCCGCGGCAACATCCAAGTCCCGTACGTGCGGACGACCCGGTCGCAATAGGACGCGCCCCGCGGTCGCCGATTGGCGCCGACTTAAGACAGATCACGGGCCGGGCTGACACGTCAGCCCGGCCCGCCGCGTTATTGGCGGAGGCAAAAAGCCATATCACGATCCGCAGCGGCGGCCGTCTTACTGGGTTGGCCATGAGCTCGCTCACCCTCACCGCGCAGGGCTTCAACGCAATCCTTCTCGTTTCATCCTGTCACGTTGACGTGACGGCGAGTCGGCGGCGACGCATGATGAGCACGTGACGGCGGACCGAGAACAGGCACTGATGAACCCTGACAGGTCCAGCCGGCCGGATGACTACAAGAGAGCATTCCCGATGAAGCGGTATTCCTTGATTGCATTGTCGGTGGCCTCGCTCTTCGTTCACGCGACGCAGGCGGCTACTTCGGGTCCTGAGTTGCAAAAGGAGATCGACGGGCTGATCGGCCAGATGACGCTGGCAGAGAAGGCAAGCCTGTGCCAAGGCGCGAACGGCACCCTGCGGTCAATAGATCGGCTGCACATCCCCGGCGTTCAACTCACCGACGGGCCCCGCGGACCACACGACAGCACGGCCTTCCCCTCTGGGGTGGCGTTCGGCGCGACCTGGAACCCTGAACTCGTCCGGGCCGCCGGCATCGTCATGGGCAGCGAAACCCGCGCGACCGGCAAGGGCATGCTGCTGGGCCCGGGCGTCAACATCCTGCGCGACCCACTGGGCGGCCGATTCTTTGAGTATTACACCGAAGATCCCTACCTCAACGCCCAATTAACCTCGGCCGTCATTAAAGGTATCCAGAGCGAGGGCGTGGCCGCGTGCGTGAAGCACTTCGCCTGCAACAATCGGGAAGACAATCGCAACAACTACATGTCGATGGTCGACGCGCGCACGCTGAACGAGATCTACCTGCCAGTATTCAAGGCCGCCGTGCAGGATGCGGACGTCTGGGCCGTGATGACCTCGGCCAACGGGGTGAACGGCGACTTCGTCAGCGACAGTTCCTCACTGCTCAATGAGACCCTGAAACAAAAATGGGGCTATCAGGGTCTGGTGATGACCGACTGGCTGCAGTCGCGTTCGACAGAAAAGGCCGCGCTGGCGGGATTGGATATTTCGATGCCCGGCGGCGACGACTGCCCGTTCGGCCGGCCGCTGCTGGAGGCGGTGAAAGCCAACCGTGTGCCGATGGCGGTGCTGGACGACAAGGTGCGACGTGTCCTCCGCGTCTACGGCCGCATCGGCATGCTCGATCACCGTCGCCTTGAAGACGGTTCCGAGCGAAACACGCCGCGTCAGCAGCAAGTTGCCCGGCAGGTGGCCGCCGAGGGAATCGTGCTTCTGAAGAACGACGCCAACACATTGCCGCTGGATGGCGAGCACGTTCGCAACGTGCTGGTGCTCGGCGCGAACGCCGATCAGAGGTTTTGCGTCGTCGGTATGGGCGGCAGCTCGTGGGTGCAAGGCCCTTATGAGATCACGCCGCTCGCCGGCATCCGTAAAGCGCTCGGCGAGGCGCGGGTGAAGTATCTTTCCACCGATGATCTGGGTGGTTTCCAACCAATTCCTGCAGCGGCGATGCAGCCGATCGACGGCAAGAACGGCTGGCAGGCCACCTATGAGGGCCACGGCCAAACGGTCCGGCGCGTCGACCCGCAGTTGAACTTCATGTGGGAGATGCGGTCACCGGACCCGAAGCTTCCGCCGGACGAGTTTCGCGCCCACTATGTCGGCCGGATCGTCGCGCCGGTGTCGGGCACATACACATTGCGCGTGGTCGTAGGTGGCGACGCGGAGATGTATGCCGAGGAAGTCGGCGGCGCCCCCACCGCCGTCACCGTGAACGGCCGCATGACGGCGGTCGTGCAATTGCAGGCGGGCAAGCCGTTCTTTCTTCGCATCGACTATACGCATCACAACAATGACGCTTCATTCAACCTGTCGTGGCAGCCGCCGGACCCATCGAGCCAGGCGTGGGACAAGGTCGATCGAGCCGCCCGCGAGGCCGATGCCGTTGTCGTGGTCACGGGCATCGATCACAACTTGGATACCGAAGGCCGAGACCGGACGGACATGGACTTCCCGCCGGTGCAGCAAGCGCTGATCGAGCGCGTTGCCACGGCGAACCCTAAAACCATCGTCGTGCTCATCAACGGGTCGCCGCTGCAGCTCGGCGGCTGGCTGCCAAAAGTGCC
>JAQGHK010000621.1 GCA_028288875.1 Phycisphaerales bacterium
AATCGGCCGACCTCGGCGGGCGCAAGCTTGATTCGTATCACGTCGGTTTCCTGCTCGCCCCGCGCCTCAATGCCGCCGGCCGCATGGGCCACGCCGGCTTGGCCGTCGAAATGCTGACCAGCGCCGACGAGGCCAAGGCGTTTGAGATCGCCACCTATCTCGAACAGCAGAACAAGCACCGCCAGCAGACCGAGCGCGGCATTCTCGATGCTGCCCTCGAGCAGATCGACACGCTGAAACTCGCCGAGGCCCGCGCCATCGTCGTCGGCGATATCGGCTGGCACCCGGGCGTGATCGGCATCGTCGCCAGCCGCATCGTCGATCGCTTTCACCGCCCGGCGATCGTTATCGCGATGGACGCCCCCGCCGCCGGCGGCCTCGGCCACGGCAGCGGGCGCAGCATCGACGGCTTCCATCTCTCCAAAGCCCTCGTCGCCGTCGGCCACCTGCTGGAAAGCCACGGCGGGCACGAAATGGCGGCGGGGCTGAAAGTGAAAGGCGAAAACTTCGCCGCCTTCCGCGATGCCTTCACGGCCCACGCGCTGGATTCGATCGAAGAATCCATGCTCGTCCCCGAACTCCGCGTCGACAGCGACGCCGAGCTGGCCGGCATCGACGAAGCCCTTGTCAATGACCTCGCCCGCCTCGGCCCCTTCGGCCGCGGCAATCCCAAGCCGCTGCTCCGCTGCCGCGATGTGGTCCTCACCGCGCCCCCCAAACGCATCGGCAAAACCGGCGATCACCTGGTACTAGCCGTCCACAAGAACGGCGGCAAACCAATGAAAGCCATCGCCTTCGGCGCCGCCGATTGGGCCGACAAACTCAGCGAAGGCGACACCGTTCACCTCTGCGTGCAGCCACAGATCAATGAGTTCAATGGCTGGCGGTCGGTGGAGCTAGAGGTCAAAGACCTTCAGATCGCCAAGTGACTTCCGGTCCCCTCTCCCTTGTACTCACGGGAAAGGGGTTTGGGTGAGGGCGAGCGTAAGTAGAGCTGTGACTTCCCGATGGCCAAGAGCATGTGTGAACGACTCGATGACAGAACCTTTCGCCTTTTAGGCCCTTTCTTCGCCGAACGTGCATTTGCGTGGACCGGTCGATTCGATCCACAAACATCCACGTGGTTCGCTGCAGTAATATTCGAATCTATTGCGATGAAAATCGTTATCAAGGTAGAGCGCAACGAGGAATCGATCTCGATTGCCTCACGAGAGTCGCAAGGCCGGGATCGACTAGGAGGTGTTCCGATCGGGCGCATAATCAACTTTATTGATGGAGCCGACTCGTTCGTTTTTCCAAGCCGAACACTTGAGGAGCAGGCGCAGCAATTGATGAGTCGCGCTGATGAATTGCTGGTGCCGGGTTTGACGGAATCGGAGGAGTTTAAAAGCTGGTGTCGAAAGGTTTTCGACGAATGGTGCGAATCCATCCGACCCGGGAGTAGCAAACCGATTGGATAGTCACTTGTACGATTCAGTGGTTTCCAACTTCAGAATGAACTGAATGGCGTCGTTTGCCGCTCGTCCTCACCCTAACCCTCTTCCGTGAGTAAAAGGGAGAGGGGACCAGAGGCCCACCGCCGGTTGCTGGCAGGCGCTGTTGCTCGCACAAACCGTCAATTGTCTCGCACCCCGTCGGCCATACGATGGTGGGATGCGTTCTCGCTCATCGGCCCAAACTCGTTTCGGGATCACAGCACTTATGGCTAGCACGATCGCCGCCGTTACTTCCGCCGCCAGCGCCGGCAATCCCATCGCCCCCGGCTGGTACGCCGATCCGGACGTCGGCGTGTTCGATGGCCAGTATTGGGTCTACCCGACCTTCTCCGACAAATACGAAAAGCAGCTGCATTTCGACGCCTTCTCATCCAAGGACCTCGTCACCTGGCAGAAGCACGAAAGCATCCTCGATAACAAGGCCATCGCCTGGGCTCACATGGCGATGTGGGCGCCGTGCATCGTGAAGAACGGCGAGAAGTACTTCATGTTCTTCTCCGCCAATGACGTGCACAAAGGGCAGATCGGCGGCATCGGCGTGGCGGTGGCGGACGCGCCCGGCGGGCCGTTCAAGGATTACCTGGGCAAGCCGCTGATCAATGAGATCGTGAACGGCGCGCAGCCGATCGATCAGGCCGTCTTCCAGGATCCGGATGGCCAATGGTGGATCCTCTACGGCGGGTGGGGCCACTGCAATCTCGCCAAGCTGAAAGCCGATTTCACCGGCCTATTGCCTGACGCCGACGGCAAAGTCTTTCACGAGATCACGCCCAAGGGCTACGTCGAAGGGCCGATGATGCTGTTCCGCGCTGGCAAGGTGTACTTCATGTGGAGCGAAGGCGCGTGGACCGGTTCCAGCTACCAGGTGGCCTACGCCATTGCCGACACCATCCACGGCCCGTTCACCCGCATCGGCACGATCATCCAGCCCAAGCCCGAGCTGGCCAGCGGGGCGGGACACCATTCGATCCTGAAGTTCCCGGATCGTGATGAATACGCCATCGTCTACCACCGCCGGCCGTTGGGCGAGACGGATGGCAACCATCGTGAGACGTGCATCGACAAGATGGAGTTCAACGCCGACGGGACGATCAAGCCGGTGATCATGACGGCCGAGGGCATGGGGCCGATGCCGCTGAAGTAGCGGTTTCGCGCCGTCGTGGTTGCTTTGTCTCGCCAGTTGCGCATTCTGGCCGGCGATGTCTATCTACCTCGGCGCGCTGCTGATCTTCTGCCTCCGCATCGGCGACGTGAGCGCCGGCACCCTTCGTGTGATCTTCCTCGTCAACGGCCGCCGCGGGCCGGCGGCGCTCTTGGCGTTTTGCGAGTCGGCCATCTGGGTGATCGCCATCAGCCGGGTGTTCAGCCACCTGGACCATTGGCAGAACATGGTCGGCTATGCCACCGGTTACGCGTGCGGCACGATGGTCGGCATCACGCTCGATCAGTTCATCGGCATCGGCCAAAGCGTCGTCCGCGTCTTTACGCGCGACACCCACCTTCAACTCCGCGACCGCCTGGCCAGCGAAGGCTTCGGCGTCACCCTCTTCCGCGGCGAAGGCGTGAACGGCCCGGTGCAGGAACTGATCATCGTGATCCAACGCCGCCGGCGCAAAGAACTGGTCCGCCACGTCCGGGCGATCGATCCGACCGCGTTCGTCACCTTCGAAGCCGCCGCGGCGACCTACGGCGGGTATGGAGCGAGGCCGATTCGGGATCACAATAAGTAAACTGCAGGGCGGACCCGTCCTGGCGCACAAAATCCACCGAACCCGGCTGTCCCAACAGCGGAGGTTTGGTTACATATCGTCACGCATCGGAGGGAAATTGATGCAGCATCTTATCGAATCGTTGGAACCGCGCCGCTTGAAAGCCGGTCTTATCACGATCGACACTACCGGACCTACGGTCGTCGTCACCGGCGACGGCGCGGACAACTTCCTAAGCGTCGATGAAACCGATCCCGCCGGCGACGGCACGCCCAGCGGCGGCTTCTCCTTTGGCATCTACGGCGGTCCGCCCGGCGGCGCCCTCTACGTCGACGGCGTCGAAAACACCGGGTACTTCACGCTCGCTCAAGAGCAGGCGCTCCGGGACAAACCGTGGAAAATCGATCTCGGCGACGGCGACGATTATCTCGACGTGGCGCGGTACGAAGACTCGATCCGCTCGCTGTCCGTCCGCCTCGGTAACGGCAACGACTCCTTTTCCGTCGACAGCCGTTTCTATCCCGCAAACATCGGCGCGGTCCACGTCGATGGCGGGGCCGGCGAAGATACGATCAGCATCGGCAATATCGGCGGCAACGTCTCGGTCCTGCCCGGCCCGGGACGCGACCGCGTGCTGATCGCCGGCGACAATGTGGCCAACGGTGACCCCCGTTTTCGTGTACGGCTGCTCGGCAAGCTGCAGATCCTGGACACGCAGGGGCCGACCCGCGTGGTGATCGACTACGCTGATGTGCGCCGGGGAACGTCCATCGTGACCGGCAACTCCATCGACCGCGTGGCGATCCGCAACGTCGCTTTCTCCGGGCAATTCACAATGGCGACGCACGGCGGCAATGATATTCTGGCCAACACCGACTGCCATTTCCGCCGGGGTGTGACGGTCGCGCCGGGCGCGGGCCGTGATGAAGTGAACGGGTTCGACGACTGGATATAGCAGGGCAAGGCCGATCCGGGATCACAACAAAATGGCAAGGTGATAAGGTGAAAGAAGAGGCTTCCTGCCTCTCACCTTATCACCCCCAGTACCTTGTTGCCCTCAGTGCATCGAACCCGCGATGACCGCCAGCACGATGATGCCGAACAGCGCCGCGAACACCACGCCAAGAATGATCAGCGACCGATTGCGGATCTTTCGGTTCAGCTTGCGCACTTCTTCTTCGGCGGCCGCGTGCTGGGCGGCGGCGTCTGCCGGTTCGATGTAGCCGGTGACCAGCGCCTGGATCGTCTCGGCGAGCGAGATCAGATACTGCTGCCGGCCGGCGACGACGCGCTTGGGCGCGCCGGAGTAGCGGCTGAAGCGCATGCCGCTGCCGTTGTAGTTGTCGTCAACCGACAGCGCCAGATTCACCCGGCCGCGGTCGAACACCATGCGCAAACGCGATGGCGTGAGGATGGGCTTCAGCTTTCGACCCTTCAGGCCTTTCTTGGTGCGGGTCAGGCCCATGGGCCGATCCCCGTCGTCGACCGAAAAGCCCTGCGCGGGATCGACCGTGAAGCCGTCCGGCGTCAGCAGGCCGGAGACGACGGCCATTACATCGGGCCATTGACGCGTTGTTACAAAAATATGTTCCACTACCACAGGAGCGATCCTCCGTACCAATCCGAAGCCAGCACCAACGCATTGTGCGTGAAGTGCAACACCATTGCGGGATAAAGCGATCCGCTGCGCGTCCGCAACCAGCCGGCCATCCAGCCCATGGCCACCAGGTGCGGCAGGCTGAGGACGGTCAGGTGCAGAATGCCAAAAATCAGGGCCGTGACCGTGATCGCTTCGAACGTCGTCAGCGCTCGCTGTAGCGACGGCAGAATCAGCCCGCGAAAGCCCAGTTCTTCAAAAACGGCCGGCTGCACACAGACGCCCAGCACGCCGAGCAGCAGGCCGTTCGGAAGGCCCTGATAATCTTCGGCGGCGTTCATGACAGGAACGTGCAGCTCGGCGTGCAGCACCCACAAGACGCCGTGCGCGAACGCATAGGTCACCACGCCGACCGGCACCGCCAGCGCCAGCCAGCCGATCTTCGGCACCGCGAACGCGCCGCGGAGCAGCGCCCGGTCTTTGATGGCCCAGGCGATGATGATGAGGCTCATGGCCACTTGGGCGAATGTTACGAGCGCCAGCGTGTGCTTCTCACCGCTGACGGTGATCACGATCATCGTGAAAATCGAGACGGCCAGCAGCGAAAAGTAGAGCCAGACTGCCGAAGAGATCGAGCGGCGTTCGACATCGTATTGCTGGCGGGCCTGCTCATTGCGCGACCCGGCGGCGGGGCGGCTGTCGCACGCGGTACACGTTTGTGCGACCGCGTCCCACTCACGGCCACACGTTCGGCAGAAGCGGATCGCCTGCGCGATCGGCAATGCGGCAACGGCGCCAATGCCGATCGGTGCGGCGCCGATCTGTGCGGCGCCGATCGGCTCCCCTGCGCCGGGCAGCGGCGGCGGGATTGGGGGAAATGGTTCGGCGCTGTGAGTCACAATCGGGGGTCACAATCAGTGGGTCACGATCAGGCCGTCTGTTGGGAATCCAGCAGCCGGCGGTGCGTAAGCGCCGCCTGGATGCCGCGGGCCAGGAAAATGATGATCACGATATCGAGCCATCCGACGCCAATTCCGCCGAGGCCATTATTGGCCTGCGGTCCGCCAGCGCTGATGTTGGACATCGCCGTGGCGATGTTCAATACAACGAGCGTCGAGTACAGGACCAGCCCCACGATAGCCGCCGGCAGCGGCGAATGCCGCGCCCAGAACGACAGGCCGATGAAGATCAGGCCGATGACGCCAATGACCGCAAACGGGATCAGCGCCGCCGGGTTGGCTTGCCTGCCGTGCGAGAGGTTCATCACGGCCAGCGCGGCGAGCCCGCCGATCACGATCTGGACAATGCCAACGACCAGCAGCGTGGTGACCGCGGTTTTCGTCTGCTTGAGCAGCTGGTCGCCAAACAATTCGCCGCCGGCAACGGTGGCTGGCAAGGATTTAGCGTCCACCACCCGCGGCCCGGTGTAGTGCGGATCGGGCAACGCCATGCCACACGATTCGCAGAAAGCCCCGCCATTGGGGTTCGACACATCACAGTGCGGACAATTAATCGCAAGCGGCATTACGGCGGCAGTCATGTACATCCCTCAAGAGAAATGAAAATCGCGGGGGAATGTATCTGATCGTGC
>JAQGHK010000639.1 GCA_028288875.1 Phycisphaerales bacterium
TTCGCCGAGCAGGTGAAGGTGCGATCGCTGCAAGGTGAAGCGTACGAACTGGCGCTGCACGGTTCGACGGCCGCGGCGCTGTTGGGACAAGAAGGTATTGCTACGGTCTTGGCAGAAGGCGGATGTATTTCCGTATTGTTGATCGGCGTGCCGGTAGTGGTATGGCGGGATGACGTCTGCGGCGTCCCGGGCCTTCACCTGATCCTTCCTCGCGACCGTGTGGCCGATATCTGGCAACACTTGGTTGCACGTCACGGTGCGGAAATCTCCCTCGGCAAACGCGCCATGCGGCCGATCGGCTGGGCGGCCTTCAATGCCACACGCATCGAAGCGGGCCGGCCGCTGTTTGGCATCGATTTCGAACTCGCGCCGCCGTCCATGCCCGGCAAAAAGCCTGCCGCGGATGAGCCCACCGAGCCCCGGCCTGTCGGCGTCCTGCCGGCGGAAACGTCGCAGTTCGATCGGGCCGTCAGCGTCGTCAAAGGCTGCTATCTGGGCCAGGAAGTCGTTGCCCGCATGCATGCCCGGTCGCAGGTCGCCCGCCAGTTGGTCGGTCTGCGCATGGAAGACGATGCGTTGCCCATCGCCGGCGCACACGTGACCGATGACCAGCAGGCGGTTGTCGGCATCGTCACCAGCAGCACGATGTCGCCAATCCTTTCGGATGCGGCCATTGCCTTAGCCTTGGTTCGCAAACCTCATTTTGAAGCTGGCCGAACGGTGAAGATCGCGGCCGAGGGGGCGATTCGCTCGGCAACCGTCGTGCCATTGCCGTTCATCGCCACGAATGAAAACCAGGGAACGACCCATGATTGAATCGCCATTCCGCATCAAGCCGGGCAAAAAACTGAATCTGCGGAAGCTGTCGACTAATGACACCGACGGCTTCAAAGACCGCGCCCTCGCCGAAGAAGCGTCGGCGAAAAATCTGCAGCGGCTTAGCGAGCTTCAGGACATCCTGTACGCCGAGGGCAAGCAGTCACTGCTCGTCGTCCTGCAGGCGATCGACGCGGGCGGTAAGGATGGCACGATCAATCACATCTTTAGCGGCGTGAATCCGCAGGGATGCAACGTCACGTCATTCAAGGTGCCGACATCGGTTGAAAAGGCCCACGATTTCCTCTGGCGATACCACGCGGCCGTGCCGCCGAAGGGGATGATCGGCATCTTCAATCGCTCACACTATGAAAGCGTGATCGTCGAGCGCATCCATGGCTACGCGCCCAAGCCCGTCTGGAAGAAGCGGTACGACTACATCAATCGCTTTGAAGAGATGCTGACCGATGAGGGAACGACGGTGGTCAAATTCTTCCTCAACATCAGCAAAAAAGAGCAGGCCGAGCGGATGCAGGCACGGCTGGACGATCCGAAGAAAAATTGGAAGTTCAACCCCGGCGACTTGGAAGAGCGCAAATATTGGGACGACTACCAGGATGCGTTTGAGGACGCGCTGCGCAAATGCAGCACGGATAGCGCACCGTGGTACGCCATCCCGTCGGATCGTAAGTGGTTTCGCAATTGGGCGATCAGCGACATTCTGGTCCGCACGCTGACGGCGATGAATCCCAAATATCCGCCGCCCATTCCGGATATTGGCAAGTACAAAGTGGTTTAAGGGCCCCGAAACAGGGCAAATTTGCTATACTGCACCGATGGCCGTTACTGGCGAAAAAGTCGTTCTAGCCATGTCCGGCGGCGTGGACAGTTCGGTCGCCGCTGCGCTGCTGAAACGGCAGGGATACGACGTTGTCGGCTGCTTCATGCGCCTCGGCTCGCCCAATGGCGTTGAGGCCGAGGAAGAATGCAAGATCGATGTCACGCCCCCGCAGCCCGCGAAGCAAAAGCAGGGCTGCTGTAGCGTCCTCGATGCCGGCGACGCCCGTCGCGTGGCGCAGCTTCTTGATATTCCGTTTTACGTCCTGAACTTCCAGGAAGACTTCGGCCGAGTGATTGATTATTTCGTCAGCGAATACAACCGCGGGCGCACGCCGAACCCATGCGTTCGCTGCAACGACTGGCTGAAGTTCGGCCGGCTCGCGCAGTATGCAGAAGCCGTCGGCGCGAAGTATGTCGCCAGCGGCCACTACGCCCGAACCGGCGTTGATCCGGCCACGGGGCAGAAAACGCTGCTCCGCGGCCTCGATCACAAGAAAGATCAAAGCTACGTCCTCTTCGGCATGCCCGCCGGCCATGTCGAAAAATTGATGCTGCCGATCGGCGAATACGACAAGGCCGACGTGCGGAAGATCGCCGAAGACATGGACCTGCCGGTGTTCAATAAACCGGACAGCCAGGAAATCTGCTTTGTGCCGGATCAAGATTACGCAGGTCTGGTTCGGCGTCGGTCGCCGGAAGCGTTTCGCCCGGGCGAACTGGTGATGGCCGGCGGTGAAAAGCTCGGCGAGCATGCGGGCCATCAGCATTTCACCATCGGCCAGCGCAAAGGCCTCGGCATCGCTAAGGGCGTTCCGCTTTACGTCATCAATATCGATTCAGCGAACGATCGCGTCGTGCTGGGCTCGAAAGACGAACTGCTCAAGCGCACCGTCATCGCGACGCAGATCAATCTGCTCGGCCCGCGCATCGGCGACACGCCCGTGCCGTGCGAAGCGAAGATCCGCTACAACGCCATGCCGCAGCCGGCCAAGGTGCACCGCACCGGGGATGACCAGATCACGGTGACGTTTGATGAACCGCAGAGTGCCGTCGCGCCCGGCCAAGCCGTTGTCTGTTACGACGGCGACGTCGTCCTTGGCGGCGGCTGGATCGACTCGGCACAATGACCCGTCTGAGTAATTTGTCCGATTGACCCGTCTGCGATGATCTGAAGCGAATGATCCCGCGCCGCTACATCCTAATCTTCCATCAGGCCGCCCTCGGCGACTTTGTGATGACTTGGCCACTGGCGATGGCGCTCGGCCGGGTGTTCGCGCAAAGTCGTGTGATGTATGTCACCGGCGTGGACAAGGGGCAATTGGCCGAAGCCGTGCTTGGCGTTGAATCGCTCAGTGCCGACAGCGGCTGGCACGCTCTTCACGGGACTGCGGAAACAACCGACGAACGCATGCTCCGCATGCTAAAGGGCACGCAATGTGTCGTCCTGTTCGCGCAGAACGAAGAAGCGGTATTCGTAGAAAACATTCGCAAGTATGCCGGCGACGACGTGCCGCTGATCCTGATCCAGCCCAACCCGCCGGCCGGCATCCACGTGATGGCGCACCAGCTCGCCCAACTCGGCGGCAACGGCAAACTGAACGGCTACGTCGAGCAGATGCAGACTTTGGTCCGCACAGCGGGCTTGGCCAACAGCGGCGGGGCGAAGAGCGGCGTTCTGATCCATCCGGGTAGCGGCTCGTCGGGGAAGAATTGGCCGATCGAGTTGTTCCTCAAAGTTGCCACGCTTCTGTCGGCCGCGGGTGAGACGGTGACGTTTGTCCTTGGCGAAGTCGAGCGCGAAAAGTGGGATGCCAAGGCGCACGCGGCTTTGCGGGCAGCGGCCAAGGTCATCGAACCTGCGGACCTATCGGCGCTGCGTGCGGCCCTAACTCGGTCGGCCGCTTTCATTGGCAATGACAGCGGCCCGACGCATCTCGCCGCGATGCTGGGCCTGCGGACGGTCGCAATGTTCGGCCCCGCCAGTTCGCCGGAACAATGGCACCCGGTTGGGCCGCGTGTGACGGTGCTGCCGTTCGATTCGTTGGCCGAGGCCGTCGTGTCAGCCGTCGCCGCTATGGCCTGATGTCCCTTACCGCCAGGATTTGTCGTGGGCCGTTGGACCGCGCGACAGCAGCCTCACGGGCCGCCCAAGGGCCTGCTCGGTCGCGGCGATCCACTCCAGTTCCGACGACACCGGCCAATTGCGATACACCGGCCGGGCGTCGGCGAGTTGCAGCGCCTGGCCAGGCGCGGCCAGATGAATCGGCCGGCCATCCGCGTCCTGATAGCCATCGCACGCGATCGCCGGCAGGTCGGGCAGGCGATCAAGATGCGTGACCGCGAGTTCAACACCGTCGCCCAATGCGGCCACCGCGTACCGCAGTGCGGTCAGATCAAGCACGCCGCAGCGAAATTGCCCCTGAGGACCACTGCTTGAGTTGTGCGGCTCAGCGAGGTCCCGCGTAAGCCGGGAGGATTCAGTGACGAACGGTCCCGCACCGTGACGCGTAGCGTAAGTTCGCATGACGCCAAGGCGGGTCAGTTGATCGCACCCACCGGCGGCCGCCAAGAGAGCATTGGCGGCAGTGAACGTCGTGTCCGCCCAGGTCGTGTGGGGGTGGAAGCCGTAGTGCTCATCGAGCAGAACGCCTTGCGCGCCCTCGAAGATCGAAGACCGCGCTCCGGCGACGGTCTCGTAAATGTCTTCCGGCGGAAGGATCGTCGCTTGTCTGGCAAACGTCTCGTATAGGTCGACGGCGACATCGATCCAACCATCATCTTCCAGCACGCGCCGTTCATCGGCCGTGGCGTGGTCGATTAGCGTCGCCACGTCGGCCCGTTTTCGTGCGAGTAAGTCCGCCAGCTTCTGCCGCACCCGCGATCGGTCGGCCAGTTCATCCGCATGCAATACCAGGTCCGGCCGCGTGATGCTGTCGGCCACCGTTTCGCCAACGCCCATGCCGCACGTGCCATGCGCGGCCGACCCACGCGAGCGTTCCCTAATTCGATTCGCCACCTGCTGCGGCGGGGTGATGACGCGGCACCGCGCGTCTATGATCGTTCGCCCGACGGCATCGGGAATTCCGATTGCCGCCAGGTGTGCGGCCTCGTTGAAAAACGCGTACGGATCGATCAGCACCGGCTCCGCGAGCAGGCTGCGCGTGCTCGGATGAAACAGGCCGCTGCCGAATTGTGAGAACGTATGATGACGCCCATCAGGCCGAACGATGTTATGGCCGGCCTGCGGTCCGCCGTTGTAGCGGACGATCAGGTCGGCCTCGTTCGACCCGGTGAGGAAATCGACGATCGTCCCTTTGCCGCAATCGCCGAACGCCAGGTCTGCCACCAAAACGGCCCGCCGACGACTCAAAGGCGGCGATCTCCGGTCACATCGGTATCGATCGGCTTGGTAACGGTCTTGCCAAAAATCGCGTCCATCAATCGGCCGAGGGCCGTGCCGAGGCCGCCAGGTTTGTCGCGATGTTCTTGGACTTCCGCCGGCGCGACGACGCCTTCGGTCATGCCGATCGTCATCGCAATGCAGGCCGACGTGTCGTCGGGGTTTTGCAGCTTGATCACGTTCTGCGGGCCGATCAGTTTCTCCCAGAATTGCAGCACGTCGGCGTCCGCGCCGTGGGCCGCGCCGCCGGGGATGACGAAGAAGACGTGATACCGTTCCTTCGCCTCGGCCACGATTTGTTCGAGCGGGATATCGACCTGCGGGTCTTGGCCGATCAGCCGGTGGACGTGCGCCCGCCGGACAGCGGGATAAGCTTTCTCATCGCCGATGATAAACAAGTAGCCGCGCCGGCCGCGTTTTTCGTAGCAATCGGTCGCCGTGTGCCGGGCGGCCACGTAAAACGCCAGGTCGTACGATTCGGTTTTCTGCCCGCCGCCGCCGCCTTCCAGAACCATGTTTTCCAGATTCTGGTCCATGCGGTTGTCTGATTCATATTGGCCGACCTGCAATGGCACGCGATCACACGTCGCATCACCAACGGCCGCGAACAGCACCTGCGGGTCTGGCAGGTATTTCTTCCCGAGCAGCAGTTCGTGCAGCCGCGGCAGATCGCGATGAATGCCGCGGACCACTCGGCCCATGGAGCCGGTGACGTCCAGGCTGATCAGGATCGCGTTCGACTCCGGATGCTCGGCATTATCACGGCTTTCCCGCAGGCCCAGGGCGAGCGGATCCAACGACGCATGCACGTGCACATGGCCGGATTGAATCGCGCGATGGCTGTAATCGAATACATCGCGGCCGGCGGCTCGGGCGGCAGCAGAGCGGTCAAAATAATCAGCGGCAGACCAGGCACCGTGGCCCATGGCGAATGCTCCTAAGGACGCGGCGGACGGGGCGGCATCGCAAACGGCCGAAACTGCCGCGGCCCCCATAACACTTCGATCAGGCGATCAAAATCACTCAGCAATTGCCACGCATTGGCGGGCCCCGCCGGCTTCAGGCAGCGATCGAAATATCGCAACAACGCCGCATCAATGGACGGCGGACGGTGCAGCCGCTGGCCGAGCAGAAGCAGCATCGTCTGAGCGGCAGTCTTGATATCCAACGCGGGAAGTATCGTGTCGGCATCATCGAACCACGCGCGGTACGAGGCCGGGCGGCCCAGCGCGGGTGCCGCCGTGAAAGCGGCCGCGCCCCAGCCGACGAGAACCAGCTTGTGCTCCTTCGGTTCGATCATCACATGCGCCGGCGTAATGGCCGCATGAACGATCTGCTGGTCGTGCACGTATGCCAGAACGGTCAGCAGCCGCCGCCACATCCAAGCCATATCGCGCGCCTCGAGGCCGCGAGGATAGGACTGCCGTACTTCTTCAAGCGAATAGAGATCGTTCGGCGAACGAATGCCGTTGTGATACGTGAGCACGGCCGCCGCCCTCGCTTCGGCTTCAGCGGGGCCGCGATATTGAAGCGATGCACTGACGCGCGGCAGGAACGGCAATAAGCGTTCGTCCGTTTCGTAAAGGCGACGCAGGCGATTGGTAGCCGTGATCAGGCGGGCGTTGTCCGATACGTCGCGTGCGATCTTGAACACGCTGGCCCGCATCGCACGGCCTTTGTCCGCAGTGCAATGATACAGGTTACAGGTGTCGCCGATGGCCAATCGATGCTGGATGCGGAAGGGCAGATCGCCGACCACCAGTACGGCCGATTCAGTGGACGACTCTTCACGCTCGACGCGCATGCCGCAACGCGGACAGAAGTCCGCATCGTCCGGCAGGTCGCCGGCGTATTGACAGCGGGTACACGTTACGAAAAGAGTTTTCACGCTTTACCCCGACGCGACCGGTCGAACAACCCAGAGCCCGAAAAAGCTTTGATATTGAGAACTTTAGCACGTCGGCGGGGTAGCCGCTATGCGATGCAAGGGGATCGCCCGCCAGGTAATGATCATGCATCGGGGCCGGAAAACAGCATTTTCAAATCGCGCATGGGCGGCTGAATGTCATGGCCGTTGCGGGCGAGCCAGTCGTCATCGTAATAGGTACTGAGGTAGCGATCGCCGAGATCACAGATGATCGTCACGATGGAGCCGCCTTCGCCCGCTGTAGCCATTTCAGCGATCAGGCCGGCGGCGGCGTAAAGATTCGTGCCGGTAGATCCGCCATATTTACGGCGGGTCAGCTGTTCCAGATAGTGCATCGCGCCGAAGCTGGCCGCATTGGGGACGCGCACGCATCGATCGATGACAGACGGGATGAAGCTCGGCTCCACGCGGGGCCGCCCGATACCTTCCACGCCGGGGCCGCGGGGACAAACCAGATCGCGCCGGCCCGTGCGGTGGGCGTCGAAGTACACGCTGTTTTCCGGGTCGGCGACGCAAAGGTGCGTGGCAAGTTGCTGATAGCGGATGTAACGGCCAATCGTGGCCGACGTGCCGCCGGTGCCGGCGGCGCACACCACCCACTTCGGCACCGGATGACGCTCGTGGCGCATCTGGGCAAAGATCGACTCGGCCACGTTGTTGTTGCCGCGCCAGTCGGTCGCCCGCTCCGCATAAGTGAACTGGTCCATGAAGTGGCCGCCGCTTTCGGCGGCGAGGCGGCGGCATTCATCGGATGGATTGGTCGACGGGTCCACACGCTTGCATTGGCCGCCGTAGAACTCAATCTGTTCGATCTTTTCCGGCGACGTATCGGCCGGCACCACCGCGACAAACTTCAGGCCCAGCAGCCGCGCAAAGTAAGCCTCGCTGACGGCCGTGTTGCCGCTGGAGGATTCGATGATCAGCGTGTTCGGCCCGATCCACCCGTTGCACATCGCGTACAGGAATAGTGACCTTGCTAACCGGTGTTTCAGGCTGCCGGTAGGGTGGATCGATTCATCTTTCAGATACAGATCAATGTCCGGCAATCCGGGCAGATCCAGGCGGATCAGGTGTGTGTCGCCGGAGCGCGCGAAGTCGGCTTCGATCTTGCGAATGGATTCGTTGACCCAGCTTCGGTCGTGCGCGATGACGTCGTTCATGCGGAAGTCCTAGTGCACCGGGCGTTTGCTGCCAAAGAGGTCTGACAGATCCGCTTCCAGCCGATCAATGTCGGAAGGATCAGTATCCCAGGCGCACATGAAGCGGGCGCCGCCCACGCCGATGAACGAATAAATATCCCACCCGCGGCCGCGAATGCGTTCCAGGCCATCGCCCTCAAACATGGCGAACACGCTGTTGGCTTCCGTCGGGAACAAGACGGTTACGCCCGGCGTGCGGCAGAGCGCGTCGCGCAGGCGCTTGGCCATCATGTTGGCGTGACGGGCGTAGCGCAGGGCAGGTTGGCCGTCTAACATGCCGATCCACTGCGCCGCGGCAAAGCGCGACTTGCTCAGCAATTGGCCCGCCTGCTTGCACCGGCGCTCAAAATCAAAGCCCAGACCGCGATCGAAAAACAGCACGGCCTCGCTGCCGAGCATGCCGACCTTTGTCCCGCCCAGGCACAGCGCATCGACACCCCCCTTCCACGTCAGGTCGGCCGGCGTGCAGCCGAGCGTGGCCATGGCGTTGAAGAATCGCGCGCCGTCCATGTGCACACGAAGCCCGTCGGCCTTGGCGGCTTCGCACAACGCGGTCACATCGGCAGGGGTGTAAACGGTGCCGAGTTCGGTGGCCTGACTGAGGCTCAGCACACGGGGGCGCGGGTAGTGAACGTCAGTGCGCTTGCGGACGACTTCACGAACGGCCTCGGGCGTCAACCGTCCATTTTCGCCGCTGGCCAGCAGTAATTTGCTGCCGTTGGAAAAAAACTCCGGCGCGCCACACTCATCGGTTTCGACATGGGCATATTCGTGGCAAACAACGGCCTGATAGCTTTCGCACATCGCGGCCAGCGTCAGCCCGTTGGCGGCCGTACCGGTCGTGACGAAGTACACATCGCAGTTGTACTCAAACAGATCGCGGAGTGCGTCGGCAGCCTTTTTGGTCCAAGGATCTTGGCCGTAACTGGCCGCGTGGCCGGCGTTGGCCTGCTGCAGGGCAGCCCAGACTTCGGGCACCACGCCGCCTCGATTGTCACTGGTGAATTGGCGGTTGCTGACGTTATTCATCGGAACATCATTTCGCGTTGGCTAATCAAGCAGGACGAGATCCGGGCCGGTCAGTGCGCATTGTTCACGACTGTGAACGGCGACTTTAAATCCCGGGCGCAGACTTGCGCTGCTGAAACACCCATCCTGAGCCATGACGATAATGCCGACTTGGTCGCGCTCCGACAAATTGAAGGACGCGTAGATGCGTTCCATCACACCACGGGCGGCATCAAGCGGCGACGCGCCCTGACGAAGCAATTCAACGGCCAAAAAAGCACCGCAGATGCCGCTGACCAGCTCGCCATGCCCGGTCAGGACGGCGGCGCCGACGTGCGCATCGCAGTACAGACCATGCCCGATGATCGGAGAATCGCCGACGCGTCCGGGCAGTTTCCACGGCAGGCCGCTGGTGGTGCAGCCCGCGGCGAGGGCGCCTTTCGGATCGAGCGCGAGCACGCCAATCGTGTCATGCACGTCGTTTCGATCGGCGGCATGCGCGACCGGATGCTCCTCAAAATTTGGCATCAACCGGCCGGCTGCGTTGGGCGGTGTGTCGCGCTCGGTGAGCCACTGTTGATACCGTTGCCTCGCCGACTCCGTCAGTAGCTCGTTGGTGGCAAACCCGTGTTCGGCGGCGAAGGCTTCCGCACCGCGCCCGGCGATCAGCGTATGCGGCGTCTGCTCGGCCACGCGTCGGGCGAGGGTAATCGGGTGGGCATAGTTGTGAACATCGCACACAGCGCCGCGGAAGGCGGGCGACAGCATGACGGCCGCATCCAGTGACACATTACCATCACGATCGGGCCAGCCGCCGGTGCCAACCGTGTGGTTGCTCAGATCTGATTCCGCATGCCTCCCGGCCACTTCGACGGCGTCCAGCGCACCGCCGGAGGGGTCAAGCAGCGTTGGCCAAGCCGCATCAATGGCGCGAACACCGAACGACCACGTCGCAAGAAGAATCGGCCGGATGGTTGAAGGCCTCGACAACTCGGAATCCCAGATTGAATGAAGCTGTACCGTGCGCCGCGGTGCATTTGATACTTCAATTCGATCCGGCCGGCGACCGTTTTCGCGGAAACAGTTACGGCACCGCCACTGGCCGCTGCTATTCCGGATCGGGCGGCGTCCAGCTCATTCGCACATCGGTTTGATACATCGGGTATTCGACGCGGATGCGCCACGCTTCCGCTTTTTCCAAGTCCCAGCCACGCCACCGCCTCGGTCGGCCAACGAAGGTGTACGCCGGCGGCGTCGCCGAGGCCGCCGGGGCCGACATCGTGGTGTTCTGCCTGGGCGTTCGACAAGCCGGGTCTGGTCGGGCCAGCGGGGGAATCCAAACTTGGCGGGCGATGCGCGAACTGGTCCTGCCGTTGTCGCAGAATTGTCCGAACGCCGTCTTCGTTGTCGCCTCCAACCCGGTGGATGCACTCACAACGCTGTTCGGCCGGGCGAGTGGATTTCCGCCGGAGCGGGTCATCGGTACGGGCACGCTGCTGGACACCGTGGCACTGCGCGTGATGCTGAGCGAGTAGTGCCACGTCAGCACCACTGACATCCGTGCCTATATGATCGGCGCGCACGGCGATTCCCAGGTCGCGGCCTTTTCCTCCGCCGGCATCTGCGGGGCACCGCTGACTTTGCCCGCCGATTCCGGGAAACAGATCCAAAGCCAGGTCCGTGACGCCGGTCATGCGATCTATCGCCTAAAAGGCTGAACCAGCCAAGGCATCGCACTGGCGACGGCGGAACTGGTGGAGGCGATCGTCCACGACGCGCGAGGTCATGCCGCTGAGTGTGCGGATTGATGGTTTCGCCGGCGTCGACGGCATCTGTCAGTCGCTGCCCGTCGTCGTCGGCCGGTCTGGGGTGACCGGGCGGATTAATCTTACGCTCTCGCCTGACGAAACCGCCGCGTGGCAGCGGTCGGCCGCGGTCGTGAAGCGCACGGTGGATGACATTGAGGCCGCTGGTCTCGTCTGACCGGTCCGCCTCGCCCAGATTTAACCAAACATTGCGACAAGGCACGTATCGCACAGGGATTTCCCCTTGCTCGCTTCGCTTTTGTGTGGTTGAATCTGCGTACTTATTTGAGTTAATGTATCAGGTATTGTGTTGCCTCGGCGGAGGCATATCTTTGAATCTGGTCCATGTTCTGTCATCCGTGGGCGATCGTTTTCGGTTGTGACAGCGGGGTCGGATCGTTTTTTGGCGCGAGATGTATTCAGGAGGCGGGGGCGATGTTTAAGCCGACTGCGCGGGGGCGTTCTATCAACTCAGTTAAACTCCAATCCGAAGGCGCGGGCGTTCGTCATCGCCGAGCCGACGCGATCGGACGCGCGATCGACCGCAGCCTGATCGAACAGCTCGAAGGCCGAATGATTATGGCGGCCTCGCCCGTCATCACGGAATTCAACGCAAGCAATTCCAATGGCTTGGTCGACGGCAACGGCGCGCATTCCGACTGGATCGAGATCCAGAATCAAGGCGATGCCCCCATCGACCTTGTCGGCTGGCACCTCACCGATGACGCCACTAAGCCCGCCAAGTGGACGTTTCCCAGCACCACGCTGAATGCCGGCTCGTATCTGGTCGTCTTCGCCGACAGTAGCACGGTCACAACGCCTGATTCCCTAGGCTATCTGCACACGAACTTCTCGCTCAGCGCCGACGGCGAGAACCTGTCGCTTCGCCAGCCCGACGGCACGGTCGTCAGCCAGTTCGCCAGCGGCGGGCTGGTCTATCCGCAGCAGGTGGCCGACGTGTCGTACGGGACGACGCGCATCCTCAATGGCACATCGCTGGTCGTCAGTGGCGCACCCGCCAAGGCGTTCGTACCAATCAACAGCTCGCTCGACGCAGGCCAATGGACGCTGCCGGGCTACGTCGATTCCACGTGGAAGTCGGGCACGACCGGTGTCGGTTACGACGGCGGCGGGACGGCCTCGGTCGCTTCGATGCTGGCCCGCTGGTATGCGCCATCGCTGAACCTGGCAAACAACGCCACCATCCAGACCTGGACGGCCCTCACCGGCACAGGCACCGCCGCGCAGAACACGTCGGCCAACCGCCCGACGTACCGTACGAACCAGATCAACGGCAAAGCCGTCGTGCATTTCGATGGCTCGAACGATCAGCTGAAAATCACCAATCAGTCCCTCAATGGCCTGGCGGATTTCACCGTCGCCATGGTCTTCCGCACCAGCACGGCGGGCAAAGAGGGTACGCAGTGGTACAACAACACCGGCATCGTTGATGCCGAAGTCGGCGGCGTCACCAACGACTGGGGCCTGGCGATCAATGACGGTGGCGAAATCGGCGCCGGCGTTGGCAACCCTGATACCACGCTCTATTCCGCCAGCAACCTGAACAATGGCGCGGCCCACACGGTCGTGTTCACCAAAACCGGAACCACGACCGCGCTCTCCATCGATGGCGGCGCGCCGATCTACGGCAGCGCCAGCGCGACCGCCCGCAACGTCGGCGAGCTGGTCTTCGGGTCAATCCACACGAACATCAATTACTTCAACGGCGACCTCGGCGAAGTGCGCCTATACAGCAGCGGCCTCACCGATGACGCGGCCCGTTCGCTCAGTGGCGAAATGGGCGCGACCTGGGGCGTCACCCAGGCGGCTGGCCTCTACAAGTCCAAGATCGGCCTCGATCTGCAAGCCGAAATGGCCAACATCGCCAGCACCGCGAACATCCGCGTGCCGTTTACGATCAGCGGCTCGGCGGCCGGTTATGACACGCTGTTCCTGAACATGAAGTACGACGACGGCTTTGTCGCGTACCTCAATGGGACGGAAATCGCCCGGCGAAATGTGGCTGGCGGGGCGATCACCTACACCACAACATCGACCAACACCCGTAAGGACAGCGATGCGCTGATGGCCGAGTCGATCGACGTGTCTTCATTCGTGAACCTGCTGCAGGGCAATGGCGCGACCAACATTCTGGCGATCAAGGCGATTAACGTCTCGGCCGTCGATTCCGACCTGCTGGCCATTCCCGAACTGGTGGCCGGCACGTCCACCATCGGCTCGGCCTACATGACCACGCCCACGCCCGGCGCGGCCAACGCGCCCGGCTACATCGGCCTGGCCACCCCGGTGACGGCCAGCGTATCGCACGGCTATTTCTCCTCACCATTCTCCACCACGCTGACCAATGCCACGCCGGGCACGACCATCGTCTACACGCTGGACGGCAGCACGCCCACGCTGACTAACGGCACTCAAGTGCTGCCGCCCGCCAGCGGGCCGACGAGCGTGACGCTCAACATTTCGTCGACGACGGTCGTCCGCGCGGTGGCCTTCCGCACGAATTACCTGCCAAGCAACGTGACGGCGGCGTCATACTTCTTCACCTCCGACATTGTCCAACAGCCGGAGCTCACGCCGTCGGGGGCTTATTGGGACGTCGGCATGGACAGCGACGTCGTGAACGCGGCGCAGACCTATTCGGTTGCCCAGGCGCTCAAGGCCATCCCGACGATGTCGTTCTCGATCGACAACGCCGACATCTTCGGCTCGGCCGACGGCATCTATACGCACCCGTTCGATAAGGGCGACGAATGGGAACGCAAAGTGTCGGTCGAATACTTCGACCCGAACAACACGGCCGCTCAGTTTTCCGTCAATGCCGGCCTGCGTATCTCCGGCGCCGTGAGCCGTGACCCGAGCCGTCCGAAGAAGTCGTTCAAGCTCTTCTTCCGCTCCGAGTACGGTGACGCTGATCTCAACTATCCGATCTTCGGCACCAACAGCCCGCAGCTGGTGTTCGATCATCTGATCCTCCGCGCCGGCCACAGCTATTCTTGGGCGAATCTTGGCGGCACGCCTTACCAGCGGGCCGAGTATTTGCGCGACCAGTTCGCCCGCGACACGCAGGCTGCGCTTAGCGGCAATGCGTCGGCCGGCAACTTCGTTCAGCTTTACATCAACGGCCAGTACTGGGGCCTTTACAACACCGTCGAAGACGTCGATCAGGATTTCGCCGCCGCCCGATTCGGCGGAAATGCCGCCGACTATGACGTCATAAAGCCGGATGACGTCGGAGGCGTGGCTGCCGACGACGGCACGCTGGACGTCTGGAACAACCTGTTCAACACTGCCGACGATGCCTACGCCGACGGCATCATCGATGCCACCGAATACGCCGGCATCTCCGCCAAGGTCGATACCAAGGGCCTCGTCGATTACATGCTCGGCGTCATCTACCGCGGCGACAACGACGCGCCGGTGCTCATCGGCAGCAGCACGTCGCCACGCAACTTCATCGCACTCGTCAATCGCGCCGATCCGAATGCCAAGATGCAGTTCCAGACCCAGGACGGCGAAATCTCGCTCGACAATACCGGGTTTGACCGCACCGAAGTGTACGGCAATCAGAACCCCGGCAGGCTCTATCAACAGCTCCGCACCAATGCCGATTTCCGCCAGCTGGTGGCCGACGAGGCGTACCGCGCCTTCAACAATAATGGCCCGCTGACCGTGGCCGCCAACCAGGCGCGATACCAGGCGCTGATGGCCCAGATCAACGTCGCCATCGTCGGCGAGTCGGCCCGGTGGGGCAATGCCAAGCAGTCCACGGCCGGTATGCGTGACACCGATTGGGTCGCTGAAACCAACTGGATCATCAACAGCTACATGCCCGTGCGATCGAACGTAGTGCTTACCCAGTTGAAGAACGACTTCCCCGAACTGGCCACCAATGCGCCGACGATCAACGTAAACGGCTTGGCCAGCAACGGCGGCACGATCGCCTCGGGCTCGTCCATCACGCTCGCCGACACCAATTCGCCGACGGGCGCGATTTACTACACGCTCGACGGAACCGACCCCCGAGCACCCGGCGGCGTGATGTCCGCGACAGCCGTCCTGTACTCTGGCGCGCTTACGCTCAGCCAGGCCAAGACGCTTCAGGCCCGTGTGCTGCGCAGTGGCATTTGGAGCCCGCTGCGGAATGTCGCCTTCACCGTCGCGCCGCCGCTGCTGCGGCTGTCGGAGATGATGTATCACCCGGCTACGCCCGCCGCCGGCGCGCCGTTCACGGCGGATGAATATGAGTACATCGCGGTAACCAATACGGGCACCACGCCGATCAATCTGGGCGGCATGCAACTCACGGCCGGCGTGTTCGGCACCATCGCCGCGGGCACCACGCTCGCGCCCGGCGCCCGCGGCGTCTTCGTCCGCAACGCCGCCGCATTCCAGTACGCCTATGCCACCACCGTGCCGACCCTGGGCGTCTATGCCGACAAGCTGGCCGACTCCAGCGAGCGCGTCACGTTGTTCGACCCGAACTCGGGGACGAACATCTTCGACTTCACCTACGTCGATCAGTGGTATCCCACGACCGACGGTCCCGGCTACTCGCTGGTCGTCAAAGATCTGGCCCCCAGCCAGGCCGCCACCACGGTCCTCGGCGTCGCCGCCGCTTGGCAGGCCAGCAGCACGCTGGGTGGGACGATCGGCGCCTATAGCACCGGCGCCACCGCCATCAGCTCCGTCGTCATCGACGACGGCACGGTGCAGCGATCCAACGTGCGGACCATCACGATTAACGTAAGTCGCGCCGTGGCCATGGCCGGCATCGCTGCTGGTGCGTTTACCGTCACGCAGCTCAACGGCGCGATCACGCCGACCACGGCCACGGTCTCCTCTGTGACGCCGCTGGCCGGTGGCGGCACGGCCATCAAATTGACGCTCACGCAGACTGGCAATTCGGCGGCTTCGATCGTCAATGGCCGTTACCAGATCGTGATCAATGGCGCGAAGATCGCCGATACCGCCGGCTCACTGCTCGACGCCGCCGGCACGGCCGTTCGCGGGTCCAGCCGCACCATCGCGTTCTACCGCATGGCCGGCGACGCGGATGGCAACGCGACCGTGGATTTTAACGACTTCCTGACCCTGCAGAACGCCTTCAACAGCACCGTCGGCAGCCCGTCCTACAACGCCGGCGCCGACGTCGATGGCAACGGCACCGTCGACTTCAATGACTTCCTGATCCTCCAGAACAGCTTCAACACCACGCTCCCGGCGGCCCCGGCGCCCAAGCCGGTGGCAATCGTGAAACCCACCGCGCCCACGAAGCCGGCCACGCCGGTGAAACCAAACGCACCTGTAAAATCGACGACGCCAATAAAGCCGGCCGCCCCTGTAAAACCGGTCACACCGGTGAAGCCGGCTGTCGTCGTGAAGCTGCCTACGAAGCGCTGACGGCCAGCAACGCCCATTTGTGGACGGCGTTACCATCGGCATAAACGGTTATCGAAAACATCGCCAGAATTTGCGACATCCGTCTTAAGGATTCAAGATGCCGGGGATGAGCTCATCCGCGCAGCAGATCGATTTCCGTCCGTGGCAGCCCGGGCCCGCCGTTACTGACGTGAAGGGCAAGCCGCTCGGCGGCGATTTCGATTTTTTCATCCAGCCGCCGTCTGAAATCGGCGAGGTTCTCAAAGCCTATTCCGAGGTAAAGGTCGGCAAAACGCTGTGGCCGATGTCGATAAAGATCGCCCTTGCCGCTGTCATGACGATCGTCGGGGTGGCGTGCCTTATTTGGGTCTCCCACGCCACAGGAAAAAAGGCGGATGCTCCGCATTTGATCGCGCTACTCGCCGGGCTGATGCTGCCAGTCGTCGGGTTCGCTCTGGTTTATCGGCAAAAAGTGCTGGGATACGTCGGCACGGAGGGAGCGGCCGTCTATCACACGCGTGGCGGTCGTGGCGACGCGAAGGCCCAGATCATGCTTTTGAGCGATATCGCCGACGTCCAGGTGAAGATCCGCAAAGACAGGAAAGGGCATACTTCCTGGACCTCTTACTTCCGCGACGCCAGTGGACAACGGCGAATTACCTTGCGGGGTAACGTGACGAAGAAGCTAGGCCACACCATGGTTGTTGGGCCCTATTTTCTAAACGAAGCGATTGGAGACGCGTGCACGGCCCACGCCAAAGCCGCAGGGTTTGAACCTATCGTTTTGCAGATCTAATGCGTCGGGTAGCGGGCTGTCGATTTACCAATCGTATTTATCGACTTTCACCTCGACTGAAGGCACGCTTGATTTCCCGATGTACTGAAAGTTGTAGACCGAAAAGCTGGCCGTCGAGGTGACGGTGTCGCCGGGGGCGATGTTGTTGAAGGTCACGGGCGTGCTGTTGTCGTTGGGCGATTGCCGCTGGAAGCACCGCACCTTCAATTCGATCTTCTTGATCATCTGCACGCCGGTATTGCGGACGGTGACTTTGACCTCCCAGTTCTGTTCCTTGCCGGCCACCACGCCGTGCTTCAAAAGCTCGCCGTCGTATTTGAAGACCGGGTCCGGCTGGTGAACCATGATCGCATGGAACACGTTTTCCGAATCGTTATATCCCGCGATTTCCACCTGCCGGCCGCCGACGGGTTTGAAATCTTTGGCGTCGCTGAAATCGACCTTCACTGTCGCCAAGGTTTGGCCGGCGGAGCTTACCCGGTCGACCGTGCCCGATGATTCGGCTTTGGGCGCTTCGACGGTCGCTTTGTCTTTCTTCGATTTCTTCTTCTTCGGCTTGTCTTCCTGGGTCGCGTTCACGCGGGCGGTAAACCGCTGCGGCCTGCTGGTGAGCGTGGGATCGGCCACGTCGGTCTTGGGGCCGGTCACTCTCGCAACGCTCCAATAGTTGTCCGGCGACAGGTCGCGCAGCAGGGCGTGATGCTCGATCGATCCGGCGGCCGCCAGGCGCTTCAGCAGCGCCACTTCCTGGCTCTTGTCGATGGGCTTGCCGTCCGGCTTGTGATTGGCCTCCAGCAGCACTTTCAGCGCCCCAATGTGTTCGGCCTTCGCCGCCATCGAGTAGTAGGTGAAGGCCGCCTTCTTGTCCGTCGAGATCAATCGCTCGCCCATCGCGAACGCGGCGTCGGTGTCCCCTTTTTTTGCCAGCGCCTGCAGATCGGTATCGCTCACGCCCTCAAACGTTGGCGGACTCGACGGCGCGGCTCCCGCCCCGATGCCCGACGACACCACCAGCGCAGCACACCACACCGCGGCCGCCAGACGAATCGGCTTCACCATTCAACACTCCCAGAGACATGGCCAGAAGAGCGCGCCCGAACCAAAGCCGTGCGCGCGGACGGCGTAGTAAACCCACAAACCGATTGGGCTTCAAGTATCTATGCCACCGGCCCGGTCTTGACGACAAGACCGGGCCGGCGGGTGAAAGCGGATAAATGACAAAGACACTGCTCAGGCGTGCAGGTGCTCGCTGGTGTAGACGGTGTCTTTCTTAGTGGTGGTTTTGTCGTAGTAGGCGTCGTCGGTGCCGCCTTCGCCGTAGACGGTGTCGTTGCCAGCCACGCCGTCGGAGGCGTCGAGGATGTCGTTGTCGTTGCCGCCGTACAGCACGTCGTTGCCGGTGTTGCCGGCGAGATAATCCTTACCCGAGCCGCCGTAGATGCTGTCGTTGCCGCCGTTGCCGTAGATGGAATCGTTGCCGCCGTTACCTTCCAGCTTGTTGTTCTTGGACGAGCCGTAGATGGTGTCGCCGGCAGAGCCGCCTTTAACATTTTCGACGTCGCTGTAGACGTTGTCATGACCGCCCGCGCCGCCGTCGTTGGCGTTATCGTCCAGGGTGACGGTCACGGCGTAGGTGCGGTTGGAGAAGTCGGCGGTGTCGGTGCCGGAGTTGCCTTTGAGCTGGTCGTCGCCGCCGGCCCCGTCGAGCAGGTCATTTTCGCTGCCGCCGTCGAGGTAGTCGTTCTGCCCGCCGCCGACGAGCGAGTCATTCCCGGCCTCGCCGAACAGGGCCGCCGCCTTGTTCAAATTCGATGCCATCGTCAGCTTGTCATTGCCGCCGCCCAGGTGGGCGTTGATGGCCGTGATCTTATTGAGGGCGAAGTACTTGGTCACCGAGCCATTCAGCACCACTTTGCAGTTGGTGCCGCTGACGGAGAGGGCAATCGTGTCATTGCCGCCGGTGCCCGTTATGTTGAGCGAAAAGGTCGAGGTATTGAGGACGGCCGTGGCGGCGAACAGGTTGCGCGCTTCAAAGGTTTCGAACAGCATTGGGGAACCCCTTAGAGAAAGACAGGTCTGAACCGCCGGGCGGCCGAGGGTCGGACCGCTGCGGGCGCTTCATCCGTTTCCGAACCTGGCACTGGATGAACCACGTGGCCCATCGCTGCTTATGGATTCATGCGACGGGGGTGGGTGGGGGAGCTAAAAAATTTTGCCTTGATATGAAATTACCGGCCGCCGCCGGTCATCGCGACTGCGGCCAAAACATGCCCTGCCAGTCAATGATCGAGCTTCACAAACGTGCGATCAAAGAGGGCAGCAACGCCCGGCTGCTCTTGCTCGTCAAAGCTAAGGTTGTCTCTCAGCTTTGACCCCCATTCGTCGAATGCCGCTTTGTTCGGAAAATTCTTTTTGGGAAGGTCGTATCCGAGCGGCGGGTGGATTGCGATTTTGGGATCGAGCAACAGCGTCAGCCATTCGCGTGCAAGCCTCTTATCGCGATAAAGGACCAACCCGTGGATAAACGTCGGGCAGTCCGGTGACATCGCTTCCGACATCAGCCAGCGGCCCGAGCCGATCGCACACATGATGCCGTTGCCGCCGCCGTGGCTGAAAACCCAGTTGTGCGTATGGCCCGTTGCAAGGGCGTCCGCCTCCACTTCGCGACTGAGCAGCGTGGGTTCCAACGAATGCGATCGCCAATAGGTGAGTGGGGTGAACGGAATCTGCCAGTCGGTCGAACTTCGGATCATGCCGCACTCTCGGCAGGCGGACGAATAGCCAAACGCGCCCCAGAGCGCGCCGAATACGGCGACCGGAATGGCTATCACCCAGAGTAGCGTTCTCTGCCACCAGCGCTTGTGCATTTGTCCCCTATCTAGGACTGGAAAGTGCGTAGGGCAGCACCGACCCGGCTGCGAATGCTGGACTAATCGTAGTCGACGTAAGCCTTGGTCACCCGGCCGCCCTGAAATCTGATCACAAAGCTGTAACTCTCCAAACTTTCGTCTCGAAACTTCTTTCCATTCGAGACGTCGTAAAAGAACTCAGGGCTCGGGTCGGCGATTGTTTGCCCGGGTAGCGGCTTGTCCTGACTTAACTCCGTTGCCGGCTTGCCTAAGAGTATTCGAACCTCTGAGGGCGTTTTGCCGATCAGCAGCCCCGACGATAGAGAATCGGTCATCTGAAAACGTTCGATGGGGCCGCCTTTAGCCCACTGAGCGGCATCGAATTTCTTGTCCTGCGAAGCGGCCGGTGCCGCGGGTTCTTGGAAATACGGAGCCGATACGACCATCGCTACTATCACCGCCAGAAACAGCAGAAGTACGGTGCGGAAATCTTTCCAGCGTTCGGCGTAGTAGCTGTCGGTCGTCTGATCGTACATGCCGGCCCCACTTCGAACTAAAACCCAAACCAACCCTTCTTGTCATCATTCTCAGATAGCCGCTGCTTCACATACGCGGCGGTGATCGTGATGGTCTTCCCGGCCAGCTCCGGGCCGTCGAAGCTGATTTGTTCGAACACTTTTTCCATGATCGTGTGCAGGCGGCGGGCGCCGATGTTTTGGACTTTTTTGTTCTGCTCGAAGGCGAAGTAGGCCAGTTGATCGATGGCGTCCTCGGTGAAGGTGACGGTGACGCCTTCGGTTTTCATCAGCTCGATCTGCTGCTTGGTCAGTGAGTTCTGCGGCTCGGTGAGGATGCGGACGAAATCCTTCTGCTCCAGGTCCTTGAGTTCGACGCGGATGGGGAAACGGCCTTGCAGTTCGGGCATCAGGTCGCTGGGCTTGGCGGTGTGGAACGCGCCGGCGGCGATGAAGAGGATGTGGTCGGTCTTCACCGGGCCGTGCTTGGTGGTGACGGTGCTGCCTTCGACGATGGGGAGCAGATCGCGCTGCACGCCCTGGCGGCTGACATCGGGCCCGCTGCTTTTTTCCGCGCCGGCGATTTTGTCGATTTCGTCAATGAAGATGATGCCGCTGTTCTCGGCCTTGTGGATGGCCTGACGCATCACGCGGTCTTTATCGACCAGCTTCTCGGCCTCCTGGGCGAAGAGCACCTGGCGGGCGTCGCGCACGGTGTAGCGCTTGGTGACGCGGTTGGTGGGCATCATGCGCTCGAAGATGCTGGTCATGTCGGCGTCGTCGCCGAGGCCGGCCGAGCCGAGCAGGCCGCTGACGTCGGGCTTGCGCTCGTCGGTGAGCTCAATCTCTCGCTCTTCCAATTCGCCGGCGCGGAGCTGTTCGAGCAGCTTGTTGCGGGTGCGCATGGAGCGGGCTTCTTCGTCGGGATCGCCGGAGCTGTAGAGCTGGCCGGGGACCAGGCCGTCGATCAGCCGCGTTTCGACGGCGGCCTTGCCTTCCTCCTGCACCTGCTCGAACAATTCGGTCTTGGTGAGCGCGATGCTGACTTCCAGCAGATCGCGGACCATGCTTTCCACATCGCGGCCGTGGTAGCCGACTTCGGTGTATTTGGTGGCCTCGACCTTCACGAACGGCGCGCCGGTGAGCGTGGCCAGCCGGCGGGCGATTTCGGTCTTTCCGACGCCGGTGGGGCCGGCCATGAGGATGTTTTTGGGTGCGACGTCCCGGCTCATCTGCTCGCCGAGCTGCTGACGGCGCCAGCGATTCCGCACGGCGACGGCGACG
>JAQGHK010000504.1 GCA_028288875.1 Phycisphaerales bacterium
CTGCTCCCCGCCCGATAATGCGTCCGGCCGATGTCCGCGCCGCGAGGTGAGGCCCAGCAGGGCCAGCGTGTTATCCGCCCGTTTCACGTCTTCAGCGCTCGCCTTGCGGTCCAGCCGCAACGGCAACATCACATTCTCCTCGGCCGTCAGGGTCGGGATGAGATTGAACGATTGAAACACCAGGCCGATGTGCTTCAGGCGGAACTTCGTGAGCTGAGCGTCATTCATTCCTGCCAAGTCTTGGCCATCGATGTGAACGCTGCCCGAATCTGCCGTCGTCAGGCCGGCCATAAGGTGCAGCAGGGTAGACTTGCCCGAGCCGCTCGCTCCCATGATCGCGAGGAACCGGCCCTTCACGACATCCAGCGAAACGCCGTCCAGCGCCCGCACGCGGCGGGAAGCAGGGCCGTAACTCTTCACGACATTATCGATCAGCAGTGGAGACATCGGCTGGAATGGTAGGAGAAGAAGGCCAATGCGGGAAACCGCAACACGTGCCGATCTGTTGCCTTCTCATGAAACCTGGCGAGCATTTTTCGCAATGCACTGGGTGCCTGAACAACGCCACCAATGAAAAGCATCCCGCGTGAATTTCACGCGGGATGCTTTGGTTAAGGAGAATGGATAACCCTAGGCGCGGCGGCGGCGCAGCATCGCGGTGCCACCTAAGGCCAACAACGCGAGTGACGCCGGTTCCGGCGTCGCGGCCGCTCCGGCCGTTACCGAAATCGAGTTGTAGTCGATCTGGGTTGCCACCGACGTGCCGGACTGGCGATAGCCCAGCGCCAAGCCGTCGAATGAAGTCGTCAGGAGCGGGGTCGCCGCCGTGACGGTCTGCGTCGCCAGCTGAGCTCCACCGGTGCCCACACCGGCATAGAGTGACGAAACGATGCTGGCCGTGCCGTCGCCGTTGAGGGTGATCAGCAGGTCGCTCGTGTAGACGCTGCCATTGGTCAGGGCGGCCGCGGAAGTCGAACCGGCGCCGACCTGTACACCTGCGGGATTCGTATAGAGGCCGCCACCCGCGGCGTTACCGAGCAGATCCTGATTGGCCGAGGTGGTACCCGCGCCACTCTGCACGGGACGGGTGAACACCTGATTACTTCCGGTAGCGCCGAGTACACGGCTGTTATAGCCTTGCCAATTTGCGGCGTTGCCGGTGGCGAATGCCGAGCCTGCGGTCGCTGTCAGGCCGCTGGACTGCAGGCCGGAAATCGGATCGCTGGAGCCGCTGTTGTACAGGCCCATGTAAATGCCCGAGGCCGCACCACCGGCCAGAATGTTCGAGGTGTTGGTGAACGTGACCTTCAACTCGATGAAGTCACCGGCCGTCGCCAAGGCCGCAGGTGTCGACGCGAAGCGGGCCTGCGTTTCCACAAAGCCCGACGTCGTGGCGCCCATTGCCAATTTCAGATCGCCGGACGCGATGCTGGAAGTTGCGCCTTTGGTTGAAGCGACCGTGTAACCCGCGCTGCTGGCGGTCGCCGCTGGATAGCTGGCGGGATTCAGTACGCTGCCCGCGCCAAACGTATCTACGAACGAAAACGCCGCTTGTGTTGTCGAAACCGCGGCCAGGCTGATTAAACCGGCCGAAAGCGCCGCAAGGCGGCGCGTCTTGAAACCCTGCATTGAAATCCTCCGACGTGAAATGAACTGTCTTCTCCGCGAATGGAATCTAATCCGCCTAGGCCGAAGCACAACTGCCGTTTTGAGTCTTAGCCTTGTGGTTTTGCGGCAATCAGGTTTTATGGAAATTGCAAGGGATTCGCGTTGATCTGGCAGACCATTGTCATCGTGGTTAAGAGGATGCGGCATGCGGACAGAGCGAAGCCTTCCGAAACTAGGGGTTGCCCCGCATCAATGTGACGTGATTTCTTAATGAACAGTTGCAAAAACGTTATGAAACGTAGTTGTCCACATGGGGTGCCCGTTTATATTCGAGTCGGCGGAGTTTTATCGGGCTGGCATTCAATTCTGTTTTTCGACGATGAGGACACATTCTGGTGTGCTTGTGTCCCTCGTTCCCGCCGGCTGGAGCTGTCCCGACTTGGATGGAGGGTTTCCGATGGCGTTCTCGAGTAATGTGGTCCAAAATCGCAATGGTGCGGTGTTCGGCAAGCTGGCTGTATCCTTTGCCGCTTTAGGCGTTTTGGGAGTCGTGCCGACGGTTCACGCGGACGATGTCGTTCGCAGCGGGACGGCCGGCAACCTGAATCTCGTCGCGTCTTGGAACGCCGGCGCGGGGCCGGTGCCCGGTGCGAGCGACGTGGCCGTTTGGGACATCGGTTCTGCGGGTAGCGGTGGTCTTGGCGCGGACCTGACCTTCGGCGGCGTCCGTATCGCGGCCGGTGAAGCCACCGCCGTCACCATCAACGGTGCCAATATCCTCACGCTCGGTGCCAGCGGCATCGATATGTCGTTGGCGACCGTCAACCTCACGATCCAGTCCGGTGCCACCACGACGCCGGCCTCGGGCATCAATATCGGCGCGGCGCAGATCTGGAATATCGGCGCGGGCCGCCAGCTTCAGGTCGGCAACAGTGCGTCGGGCGTAACCGGGGCCATCGGCAATACGATCACCAAGACGGGGTTGGGCACCGTTTTCTTCAACAATGCATTGAACAACTTCGCCGGCGGAGTGATCCTGAACGCCGGCGTTATCACGCTCAATACCAACACCGTGGTCACCAGCAGCGCCGTCAGCACGGGGCCGCTGGGGACGGGTAAGCTCACGATCAATGGCGGTACGCTCTCAACCACCACCACCAGCGGCCGCGATCTGGCCAACGACGTTGTTGTCGGTGGCGACTTCACGCTCGGCAATGTCGGCACGGCCCGCCTTCGTTTTGCAGGCAATTGGGACCTGGGTAACGCCACCCGCAATATCACCTTGACCAACGCCAGCACCGGCATCAATAACAGCACCGAGCAGTTCGCGTTCCTCGCCCAAGGCACTGCGCCGGATAATAAAGTCTTCACGCTGCAGAATGGCACGATGCGGTTCGTCGCCGGTGCCAGTTCGACGGCTGCCGCGCCGTCGACCGTCAGCTTCGCCCAGAACGGCGGCGGCGTGAACTTTGCCAACAACAGCGGCATCACGCTCGGTGCGAACGTGCTGGCCTTCGAAGGCAGTTCACAGTCGATGGGCGGCACCAACTCGCCCAAGCTCACCCTCGAGGCCGGTAGCACCCTGTACATGGCCTCCAATACCCAGGCTAAAAGCTTCACCGCCAACAGCATCAGCGGCGCCGGCCTGATCGCCAGCGGCATTGCCGACGCGGTTGTGCCGCCGACGGCGAGCGTCCTGACGATCGACGGCGCGACCGGATCGGCCAACTTCAGTGGGACGATTCAGGACAACATCACCATCTTCGGCATCGTCGGCGGGGCGAAAACGAGCGTCGCCAAGACCGGGGCCAACACCCAGACCTTCAGCGGGACGAACAGCTACACCGGCACAACGACCGTCGGTGCCGGAACGCTGGTCATGGGCACCACCACCGCCATCGCACCGGCCAGCGCCGTGACGGTTGGCGCGGGGGCTACTCTGGCGATCTATAAGCTGGGCTTCGGACCGAGCGGGGGAGTGGCGACCATGCCACTGCCCACCATCGGCACGAACGGCAAGTTCGACGTCGGCACCGGTAAGGCTGTCCTCACGGGAACGACGGTCACGGCCGTGCAGGCCTTGGTGAACGCGGGCATTGCGAACAACTCGCAGTCGATCATTACGTCGTCGGCAGATGCCGCCCATAACGTCGGCTACGGCGATGTCGGGGCCGGCGGTATCACGGTTCGCTACACGCTACTCGGCGACGCCAACCTGGACGGCGCAGTGAATTTCAATGACTTCCTGGTGCTGCAAAACAGCTTCAACCAGCCGGGCGTCTTCACCCAAGGCGACTTCAACTACGACGGCACCGTCAACTTCAATGACTTCCTCGTACTGCAGAACAACTTCGGCCAAAGTGTGACCGGCGCACCGGTCACAGTGACGCGGCAGGAAGTGGCAGCGCTGACTGCATTCGCCAGTGCCGTACCGGAGCCGACCTCCCTGGCGGTACTCGGCCTGGCTGGGGCGGCTGTGCTTCGTCGGCGTCGCTCGGTCTAAATCAGAACTGCGGGATTGCACCCGCGACAACGTTCTCAAAAAGAGCCGCCGGCCGGAACCCGAGAAGGGCCGGCCGGCGGTTTTTGATTGGAGATGGAAGTTGCCGGTTCTCGCTGACTCGCCGGCTAAACAAGTGTTCGTCCTACTTTCCCGCGAGGGCGTTCACATTGTTTTTCAGATCGCTCCAGTCGATCTTCGTTTTCGTGTCCGTGCCATTGAGGAATTTCTCGATGTTCGTGTAGCCGTCGCCATTTAGGTCTTTGGCCGCGTCGGACGCATCGTGCGGGTTCAGGCCATGGGCCAGTTCCCAGTCGTCGGGCATGCCGTCGCTGTCGGAATCCTTCACCGGCGTGCCCTTGTAGTTCGGCCATCCACCGACCTGTTTGATATCGGTAACGAAACCTTTGCCGTCCGGCGTGGTCGCCGGGACGACGCCGGTCTTCACTTCATTCAACACGCGTAGGTCGACCGGATCGCGTATCGGCAGCGTCGCGCCGCCGTGGGCCAGGATCGCTTCGTAGTTATCTTTCGCAGGCAGAATCGTGACGTTCGGCATCGGGAAGGGCGTCTCACGTTTCACCGCGGCGATCAACTTCTGCTGGTCTTCCGCATTCGGTTGTGTGGCAGCCGATTCCAAGTCGTTGGAGCCTTCCATCTTCGGGAACTGCACGCCGCCGTCCCAGTTGTCGGCCGTTACCTTATCGTTGCCTTCGACGATGTTACCCGCCACGTGATACATGCCGAACGGCCGAACCGCTTCTTTACTGCGCTTCGGCTGCGGCAGGATGATGCGATACTTCACGGCGTTGTCATTCGTGCCGGGGCCGGGCTTATAGTAGTTGTTGATGACGTTGACGAGCGAGAGATTGTCGCCGCCGTCCAGCGTGCGGTGCTGCCAGTTGAACAGCACGTTGTTGATGAAGTTGAAGTCGTAGTTCATCCCGATGCTGGCGTTCCGACCGGTGTTACAGGCGAACAGGTTGTGCGCGAACATGCTGTTTCGCCCGCCCCAGGTGCCGCCGAATGCGTGGTGAAAGGTGTTCAGGCCTTCACTGATGATCGTCCACTGAATCGTCGTGTTCATCAGCGGCAGTTTCAATGCGCCCTTGCCGGGCACGGCCTCGAACATCTGGCGATAGAGGCTGATCGTTTCATCCAGGCCCCAGCTGATGGAGCAGTGGTCGATGATGATGTTGCCGATCGGATGATCGCCGCCGAGCGCGTCGTCGCGATCGGTCACCTGCGTGCTGCCACGGCGGTAGCGCATGTAGCGGACGATGACGTCGTGCGTGTCGATCTTCGTCGAATAGCCGGCCACGCAGATGCCGTCGCCCGGCGCGCTTTGGCCTTCGATGCTGATGTACGGTGCGCGGATGTGCACCGGGCTGTTGAGATGAATCACACCGGCGACATTAAAGACCACGATGCGAGCGCCGCCCGCTTCGAGCGCTTCGCGATAGCTGCCCGGGCCGTCATCGTTCAAGTTCGTGACGACGAACACTTTCCCGCCGCGCCCACCAGCCGTCCACATGCCGCCGCCTTCAGCGCCGGGGAAGGCGGGAATCTTCGCCTTAGGCAGATCGTCGGGCACCAGCGCGAGCTGAACGATCGGCCGCTCCTTCGGATACATCACCGCCTCGCGCGCCATGATCGGCTCGGCCGCTTTCCACGCGGCGTTGCTGTGATCGCTCCACCGCTTGTCGCGCGCCTTGTCCTTGGCGTCGATGTCCTCAGGGACAACGGGATAGCCCTTGTGGAACGTGAGCTTGTCCATCGGCACGTTGAGGACCTCATCCGCCGGCGCGGGCGGAATGGCCGCATCATTTTGGTGCGCGCAACCGACCGAAACCGCCAAGACCGCTAATGCAGGTATCCACCGTTTCGACATGCCAATATCTTTCAATTCGTGATTCCGCCGGCAGTGTTGTGCTCTTGCAGTACATACGCGCTAGGGGCGGACCTGTTATTCCCAAAGT
>JAQGHK010000703.1 GCA_028288875.1 Phycisphaerales bacterium
TTGAAACGACGGTGACGTAACCAATTCGAAGATCACCACCGACCAGTGTCGCCACCGGGGCATTCTGCGGGTGACGTGCACACCGCGGCCAGCTGGCGATGCGTAAGAATCCGCCGATTATCCGGCCCGGCGGAAACCGGGGCCGGACGATTTGCCAATAAGCCCGCAGCAATCTCGCTATTTACACTCCCGGCCTTGGCGTACGCTCCGGTTGCCGACTCCTGGCGGAGGTGGCCGGTATCGGATTGTCATCGGAGGGGATCATGGGTCGTTTCACTCTAGCCGTGGGCTCGGCATGCGTCGTTGTCCTTGGCCTGGTGTCGGTGTTGCCGGCGGCGACAAAGATCAAGACCGTCTTTACCGATAGCACCGGCTCGCTTCCCTACAATCTGCTGCTGCCCAACAGCTACTCGGCCGCGGGCGCGGCCAAGCCGGTCATCATCTTCCTGCATGGTGTCGGCGAAAGCGGTACCGACAACAACGCCCAGCTGAATTTCTTCCCCGGCGCGATGGTCACGGAAACGCAGACCGGCGGGCACCAGGCCGTGATGATTGCCCCACAATGCCCGGTCGATCACACTTGGGGGTCGCAGCTGAATCTGGTGATGAAGGTCCTCGACAGCGTGGAATCGAACTACAACGTCGACGAGAGCCGCATTTACATCACCGGCCTGTCGCTCGGCGGCATCGGCACGTGGGACGCGCTCAAACGCTTCCCCACGCGCTTCGCGGCCGGCCTGCCGCTGTCGGGCATCGGCGACGCCAACGCGGCGAACACTTTCAAAAATATCCCCATCTGGGCGTTCCACGCCACGAATGACGACGTCGTCGCGTACAGCGGCAGCAGCAACCCGGTGAACGCCATCCGGGCCGTCAATGGCAATCATATCAACGAAGACGGCGGGAAGCTGATCTTCTCCACAACCACCACCGGCCACGGCGGCTGGACCGACTTCTACAAGCCGAATACCTATCGCACCGACGGCCTCATGACGAACGCCTCCAATAGTGGTCGGCAGGACATCTACAATTGGATGTTCAGCAAGTCCATACCTGAACCGACGTGCCTGTCGGCTATAGCGGTGGGCGGCAGCTTCCTGCTCCGCCGCAAGCGCCGGTAACGTGTTCTTCCACGGGGCGGCGTGGCGATCGATGCTCTACCGGCGTAAATCGCCAAGCATCGATCACAAATCGCCAAGCGTTTGCCAACGGGCCGCGCTCGGGCCTCCGATTAAGCTCTGCCGGTCGAACGCGCGCCTGCCTGGGCATGATGCGATCGGCAAGCGGAAGGCTTTGGAGGATCGACATGAACATTCGGACTGTGCTCACGGGCGTGATCTGCGCCGGCGTATTGGGAATGGCTTCGTCGGCATCGGCCGGGGAGCGGCTGAAGGAAACGTTTGAGGATCCGGCGCTGGGCACCATGCCCTACAACGTGCTGCTGCCGGACACTTATGCGGCAACGGGGCCGAAGAAGCCGCTGGTGTTGTTCCTGCACGGGGCCGGGGAGCGCGGGAGCGATAATGCGATTCAGGTCGATCGCATCATCGGGCCATTGGTGAAGGAGACGCAGTCCGGGGCGCACCAGGCGGTACTGGTCGCGCCGCAGTGCGCGCTGAAACAAACCTGGGCCGCGATCAACGCCAATAACAATTTTCGGATGGGCATTTACACGCGTGACTTTGCCAAGGTCGAGCCGACCAGCCAACTGCAGCTGGTGATGAAGATTCTGGACGCCGTGGAGGCCAAGTACAATATCGACCGGTCGCGGGTCTACATCACGGGGCTGTCGATGGGCGGCTACGGCACGTGGGAGGCGATCGCGCGGTACCCGGATCGCTTCGCGGCCGCGGTGCCGCTGTCGGGCGGCGGCAATTTGGCAACGGCGGCGCTGCTCAAGGACAAGCCGATCTGGGCGTTCCACGGGCAGACCGACACCATCGTCCTGCCCGTCGGCAGCACCGACATGGTGAACGCCATTAAGACGGAGAACGGTCAGCATCTCAATGAGAATGACGGCAACTTGATCTATTCGCTGAACCCGACCGAAGGGCACGGCGGCTGGCAGGTATTCTACGCGGGCAAGTATTACAAAACCGACGGCGGCCTGGACCAGCCGCCCGGCAAGTCCGCCGCGAAGCCAAGCACCGCCAGTACGTCCGCCCCGGCGCCGGCGCCGATGCCCGCCAGCAAAGCCGGCAGTAAGGGCCTGTACGACTGGCTGTTCAGCAAGGCGTTGCCGGCACAGCGGTCGAAATAATCGTTTGTAGCCGCCGCGTCGCCGTGTCGACTTTAGGAGTGAACTCCTAAGACGAAGGGCACATCGATGACGGCTGCGCGCGTGGAATTGCTGGAACGACGGTCCCTGCTGGCGGCGGTGACGCCGGTGCCGACCTTCGGGCAGAACGGGGTGCTGGCCCCCTCCCCGGCCCCGACGACAGAGACGGCCGAGTCCATCGACTTGGCCGGCGTGACGGCCGGCGGCATTCTCGTCGATCAGTACAGCGATCAGATCGATCACAATGTCATTCATCGCTTCACCCTGAACGGCAAGGAAGACAGCACCTTCACTGCGACCGCCCTGCCGATCTTTGATACCACCGCCAAGTACACCGCCGACGCGCAAGGCCGCGCGATTTACGCCTACGCGAATAACACCGCCAGCGGGATTTTCGTCGGCCGCGTGAAGGTGAACGGCGGGATCGATAGCGGCTTTGGCGTCAACGGCCAAGCGACCGTCACCGTGCCGACGGCGGCGGGCGAAGTGCAGACCGGCCGGAGCATCGACGCCGTGTCGGCGGCGCCGGACGGATCGATTTACGTCGCCGTCACCGTCGCCAGCCAGTCGACGAATGGCGCGATCTCCAGCAAGCGCCGTTACGTTTACAAACTGACGGCCGCCGGCGTGCTGGATACGTCGTTCGGCCGTCTGGCGTTCAGCGGCGTGCGGAAGAATTTCTTCTTATCAGCCACGCCCGACAACGGCGTCATGGCCGGTTACAAGCTGGCGGCCTCGATATACTCGCTCATCAAACTCACCCGCACCGGGCAGGCGGATTCTGCCTTCGGCGACGGCGGCGTTTCAAACGTGCTTGAGGTCAACGCCGCCGCCTACTTCACCGCCGCGATTGACGCGCAGGGCCGGCCGATCGTGACCGCCTCAACCGCGCTGGGCGCGTCGATCTATCGCCTCACCGCCGGCGGGCAGATCGATAACACTTTCGGCGAGAACGGCATCGTCAGCGGACTGGGCCGCAATTCGACGATCAAAGCTCTGCTGCCGCAGGCCGACGGCACATTGATCGCGCAAGTCGTCCTCGGCGTGAAAAGCGTTCTGGTCAAATTCCGGGCGACCGGTGAACCCGATCGCACCTTCGACACCGACGGCGTGCTGGACATCCACGACGGCGATACGGTCTCGCCGGTGGTGGCCGCCCTGCCGGGCAATCAGTTCCTGTCGTTCGCCAGCTTCCCGATCGGCTCTGGCTACACGCTGCAGAAGCTGGCCGTGGTCGTCGGCGGGCACAACGTCACCCTGAACAGCAACGGCACACTGCAGTTCGTCGGCGACACGGCCGATGACAAGGTCGTCGTCTCCCTCACGACGCC
>JAQGHK010000008.1 GCA_028288875.1 Phycisphaerales bacterium
TGCTTGATCTGATTCGGGCGCTCTGCCGCGAAGTGAACGCGTCGCTGATTCTCGTGACTCACGATTTAAAGATTGCCAGCCAGTTGGAGCGCGTGGTGCGGCTGGATGAACTGAACAAAAAGTTGGCAGCTGTCGGCTGACGGCTCGCAGCTAAGAACGCGTGAACTCGAAACATTTTCGCCGCTAGCTGCCCACCGCTAGCCGTCAGCCACAACTCATCATGAATCTCTTCCAACTCATTCTCAAGCAGATCCGCCAGCGGTCACTCTCGACGGCGCTCACGATCTTTTCCATCGCCCTCGGCGTCGGCCTGGCGATTGCGATCCTGGTGCTGCAGCGCGAAAGCGGCAACCTCTTCGGCCAGACCGATTACGGCTACGAAGTGCTGGCCGGCGTGAAAGGCTCGGGGCTGCAGCTCACCGTGAACACGGTGTATCGCATCGACCGCAGCCCGGGGAACATCAAGTACGGCGTGTACGAAAAGCTGATGAAGGACCGGATCTACCGGCAGGACGTGCGCGTGGCGGTGCCGCAGTGCGTGGGCGACAGCTACAAAGGGCGGCCGATCGTCGGGACGACGCCGCAGTTCTTCGGTTACGACGACGCCGGCCAGCGTGTCGAATCGAAAGAGGGCGAGCCGACGAAGCGCTTCGAATATCGCCCCGGCCGCAGCTTTGAATTCGCCGAGGGCAAGCCGTTTCGTGAGGATCATTTCGAGGCCGTCGTCGGCAGTGACGTGCCGAAAATGGCCGACCTGAAACTGGGCGATGAATTCCACGCCACGCACGGCTTTCCGCAGCCGGGCCAGTCGCCGGATGTGCATGAGGAGACGTGGAAAGTCGTCGGCGTGCTCGCGCCCACACACACGGCGGCCGACAAATGCGTGTACATCGGTCTGACCAGCTTTTACACGATTTTCGAGCACGCCGAAGCGGAACTGGCCCGCGAAGCGACCCGCGACGGCAAGGCACAGCCCGCGCCGGCCCACGAAGAAGACCACGACGCCAAGCACTACGCGCTGGCGACCGACGGATCGATCAAGCTCGATAAGGAAGTGCTCGACGCCCGCGAAGTATCGGCCATCCTGATCAAAGCCCGCGGCGGCCTGAACGCCATGAACCTGATCTACAACCTGAATCTCCAGCAGGACGTCATGGCCGTGAACCCGGCCGGGGTGATGCGGGAGTTTTTCGGTAACTTTATCGCCGGGCCGTCGATGCTGCTGCTGGTGATCGCGATCCTGGTGATCGTGGTGGCGAGCATTGGCGTGCTGACGACGATCTACAACGCCGTCTCGGCACGGACGCATGAAATCGCCGTGCTGCGGGCGCTCGGCGCGACGCGGAACCGCATTCTGGTGATGGTGACGGCGGAGGCGACCCTGCTGGGCATCGTCGGCGGGGCGATCGGTTTCTTGCTCGGCCATGCACTCGCGGCCGGTGGGTCGGTCGTCATTGAGCAAAAATTCGGCGAAGGGATCAATTGGGTCGGCGTATCCTGGCCGGAGCTGGCATGCCTGGTCGGGGCGGCGGTGCTGGCATTTTTCGCGGGGCTGGTGCCGGCCCTGAAGGCCTACAGCACGCCGGTGGCGACGAATCTGTCGGGCGGGTGAGGCAAGAAGCGGCCAAAAATTCGGCTATTGGCCGCATCTTTTCAGGGTCGGAGTCACGTAACAGTTGGTACAATTATGGCCATGCGTCGCAGTTTTTTGATGCTGTTTGCCCTCGCCTCCGTCGCAGTCATTGCTCCGGTCTGGGCCGATCCCACGACCGACCTGCTAGCCCGCGCCGATCAGGCCTTCGCCGCCGCTGATTACACGACGGCGGTCGCCCTCTACCAGAAGCTCGATGGCCAGATCAAAGACACCAGCCAGAAGTCCGCCATGGACGAACGGCTGCGGTTTGCGGTCAAGCAGGTCAATTCCGTCGCCGCCGATGCGTCTGCTGTCGCTCCGACCACCGCCCCGGCCACCCAGCCCACCGCCCGCGTGCCCCATGTCCGGCCCGCCGATGGTCAAACCCTTGATCTGACGCTGCTGGACCTGGGCAATTTCAATTACGACGAGAACGACGACAAGACGATCCCTGAGGACGTCCGCAAGCTCGACGGCTGCCACATCCGCGTCACCGGCGTGATGATGCCGCTCGACCAGTCCGGGCGGGTCACGCGGTTTATGATGTTTAACGACCTCATGAGTTGCTGCTACGGCACGGCCCCTAAGCTGCAGCAAGTGGCGCTGGTCGAAATGCCGAAAGACAAGTGGATGGCCGCTACCAGCGAGCGGATCGCCGTCGAAGGCACGCTGACGGTAAAGGTGATCCGCGACGACGGCTTTGCCACCAGCATTTTCGAGATTGCCCCGACCAGTATTAAGTTCGCCGCCCCGTGAGTGCGCCTCTGTGATAGAATCAGTATTGGAATAGCCATGAGCCAAGCCACCACCAGTTCCGTGCCGGCCAGTCCAGCGTCGTCGCCCGCTGTCATTGATTACAACGCCTACGCGCCGCCGCGGAAATCGTCGTGGTTGAATCTCCGCGTGTTGTTGTTCGTGCTCGTCTTCGGCGGGATCATCGGATGGGTCACCTACGTCGGCATTTCCTCGGCCATGACGGGCGGCGTGGTGCTCAACAAGGACGGCTATTACGAAGTCGATCTGAAGTCGATCAGCCTGTTCCCGCTGGATCAGCAGAACGGCGCCACCGCCGACATTCCGGAACGTATCCGCGCGCTCGATGGTAAGAAGGTCGTGCTCGTCGGCGAGATGTGGGCGGGTAATTCCGCCGGCTCGGCCGTGGGCGGATTTGATCTGTGCTACTCGATCGCCAAGTGCTGTTTCAGCGGCCCGCCGCAGGCCCAGCACTTCGTGAAGAGCACGCCTAGCCAGAAGGGCGTTGGCCTGCCGATGTATGATGGCCTCGTTCGCGTGAAGGGCACGCTGAGCGTCGGCGTGGTGCAGGAAGCGGGCAAAGTGCAGTCGGTGTATCGCCTGAGCGTGGATTCGCTCGACCCGATCTAAACGCGGCTGCGAAATCCGAAACCAGAATGACGAACCGTCATTTCTGGTTTCTGGCTTCTGATTTCTCTGCCTACCGCTTGCACTCCAGGCAATCCCGGTCATCACAAGGCTCGACATGCGCGGTCGCGTTCCCCTGACCTAGCAGCGTTTCGATCTTGTATTCAATCGAACTGGCGATGCGATGCCCATCCGCCACGCTTAGATTCCTC
>JAQGHK010000009.1 GCA_028288875.1 Phycisphaerales bacterium
CGCGGCGATGAGGGCGTGCATCGCTTCGCATACGCCGTGCTGCCGCACCCCGGCGGGTTCTCGGCTGACGCCGTAGTTCGGCCGGCCTACGCATTCAATCTGAAGCCGCTGGCGTTCGCTGGCGGCAGCAACCCCGTAACGCACTCGCTGCTGTCGGTGGACGCGTCGAATGTGATCATCGACGCCGTGAAGCGGGCTGAGGATTCCGATGCGGTGATCGTTCGCCTTTATGAGGCCGAGGGCACTGTCGGTTCGGCGACGCTAAAATTCGTCCGCCGTCCGAAGTCGGTTCGACCAGTGAACCTGCTGGAAGAGCCGTCCGGCGAGCCGCTGACGCTCACGTCAGACGGCTCGGTGACGGTTCAATTCCGCGCCTTCGGCCTCATGACGCTGGCCGTGCGGTTCTAACGCCCCAGGCCTTCCCTTCAGCCTTTTACCGCCCCAAGTTGGATGCCGCGAACGAGTTGCTTTTGGGCGATCGCGAAAACAATGATCAGTGGCACAACGTTCATCACGCTGGCAGCCATCAGCAGATTCGTCTGCTTGCCGTATACGCTGTCGAAATACAGCATGCCGATCGGCAGCGTACGCAGGTGGTCGCTCTTGATCATCACCAGCGGCCAAAAGAACGAGGTGTACGTGCCCAGAAACGTAAAGATCGCCAACGTCGCCAAGCCCGGCTTCACCAGCGGCAGGATGATTTGCGAGTAGGTCGTCCACGGCCCCGCTCCGTCGATTGCGGCGCTTTCGTCCAACGCCGGATGAATGCCGATCATGAACTGGCGCAGCAGGAACGTGCCGAACGCCCCGAAAGCCGCCGGCACGATTAGGCCGGCGTAGCTGTCGAGCAGGTGCAGCTTCACCATCAGCGCGTAATTGGGAATCATCGTCACCACGCCGGGGATCATCATTGTTGCCAGGTACAGCTTGAAGACCGAATCGCGGCCGCGCCATTTCAGACGCGCGAAGGCGAACGCAGCGAGACTGCTGGTGACACACTGCAGGAACGTCACCCACAGCGCAACCAGGACACTGTTGAAGTAATACCGGGCAAACGCGATCTCACGGAACACCTGCCCGTAGTTCCGCCACTGCCATACGGCCGGCAGCGACGACGTGCGGTCCACCTCCGCGAGTGACTTGAAACTCGTAACGATCATCCAAAGGAACGGTCCGAGCGTCAGCGCCGCTAGCAGCAGCAGCAGACCGTGCGTGAGCACCGCCGCCAGCATCCGACGGGCCTTTCCAGCGGTAGTGCGGGCGGGCGTCATATAGCCGTCTCCCTGTTGCCGACCTTCCAATAGACCATGGCGAACCCAAAGATAATCAGGAACATCACCCACGACACTGCCGACGCATAGCCGACTTCGAACCGCTCAAACGCGACGGTGTAGATGTAGTAACTGAGGGTCGTGGTGGTACCGGCCGGCCCGCCGGCGGTAAGGACGCGGGCCTGCTCGAAACCGCCCTGCAAACCGCCGATCACACCCATGACGACGACGAAGAACGTCGTCGGCGCCAGTTGCGGCCAGGTAACGTTGCGGAACCGCTGCCACGGCCCCGCCCCATCGAGCTTGGCCGCCTCAATCAGTTCCGCCGGCACATTGCCCAAGGCCGCCACGTATAGCAGCATCGTGTTCCCGCCGGCCACGGTCCAAATTCCCATCAGCAGGATCGCCTCGCGCGCACCGATGCCGAAGTATTTCCCTGCCACGTGCAGGCGTTCGGGTTCAAGGCCGAGCAGGTTGCTCATTGAGCCAAGCCACTGCGGTACAGGGAAGGATTGCCCGAACAAGCCGCGGAGCATCGCGTTAATCGGGCCAATATCCGGGTTGAATAGCGCCTGCCACAGCAGCATCAGCGCAACGCCGGCGGTGAAGCTTGGCAGGTATAGCACCGTGCGATAGACGACCACGCCCCGCACTTCACGATGCAGCAGCAAGGCCAGTCCCAGCGAGCAGGCGATCGCTATCGGCAGGCCGAGCATGAGATAGATCGTGTTGGCGAAATAAACCCAGAAATTCCCGTCGGCCAACAGGTGTCGCAAATTACTCAGTCCGGTGAAGTGCGTTTTACCGGGCCGGGTGAGATCCCAGTCAGTGAACGCCGCGCCGAGCGAGAACAGCACCGGCAAGAGCGTGAATACCGCGAAGCCGAGCAAATTGGGCGCGAGAAACATGATCGCGGCGCGTACATCGGTGCGTTTTCGCCCCGACGGCTTCGCAACGATTCCTGCGCCGGCGGTCTGCGGTTCCCGTGTAACGGCCGGCGATTCGGGGAGAGGAGTATCCGTCACGGCCGCTCACTTGGCGTAAGGCTGTCGTACTGCTTAGCCAGGTCAGGGTCCCGCGCAACGTTCGCGGCGATTGCCGCGTTGATTTCTGTGGCCGCATCACGCATGGCCTGTTCAGCGGTCTTGGCGTCACGCGTGACCATGTCGAGCTGCGTCTTGACCACCCGCTCTACGACGGTGCCGCTTACGAACGGACTGGACGCCTCGGCCCGGCCCAATGGCATGACGTCGCGAAAGACCCGTTGGTACGCCGCCTCGGCCGGGAACTTCGGGTTCACCAGTGACTCGTCCGTGCAATACTTGGCGACAGGCCCCATCGCGTCGGCCTGCTGGTTTACCAAGTTCGTGTACGCCGGCGAGGCCATATACTTAAGATATTCAAACGCCTGCTCGCGATGAGGGCTCGCGCGGTTAATCAGCGTCGATCGACCGTAACCTAGGAAAATGCGACCGGCAGGTCCATGCGGCATCTCGCAGGCCGAGAGCTTGAGTTGCTCGTTCGCCCGCAACGTGCACAGCCACCACCGCCCGCCGATCGCCGCCGCGGCCCGGCCGGAGGAGAGCATCTTCATCCCCTTGCTGCCCCACCCGCCCTCGGCACTCATCGCGTCGATTTGAGCCGGCGACGGACAGACTTCGTATTTGTAGATCAAGTCGTGCAGAAACTGGGTGGCCGTGATGGCCTCAGGCGCATCGAGCGTACACCGACCGCCGCCGGTCGAGAACAAGCTACCGCCCCACTGCATGAGCAGCGTGTGCCAGAACGGATCGTCGAAGGCGATCGCGAACCGCGTGGTGCGGCCGGCGGCGTCGCGCTTCATGAGCTTCTGCGCAATCGGCAGAAACACGTCCCAAGTCATCGGCCCGCTTGGCAGCGGTATGCCGGCGTCGGCAAAGGCGGCGGTGTCGAGGAACATTACATCAACAGCAGCATTGGCCGGAAAACCGTATGTCCGCCCCGCATATCGTGTGTACGCCGACATCGCCGGCCAAGTGTCACGAATCATATCGATGCGGGCAGCGTCCAAAGCGTCAGTCACGTCCCAAGCGACGCCTGCCTGCACATACCCGGCGAGCTGCGCCGGCGTGTAGCACTCGAACAAATCAGGCCCCACGCCGCCGAGCGACTGCACAATTACCGGTTGAGGATCGCCACTGCTCGGGTTCAGACGTAAACGCAGGTCAGAATGCGAGGCTTCGAAACGTGCGATGTGTTCCCGGCGGACAGGATTGTCGTCGCTGGTCCAATCGAGGCGCGTGCGGCCGCCGTCATCCGCCGGAGGTCGTATTGCCCAGGCGACGACAGACAGAACTGCCAAGATCACACTCATCCAACGAAAAACCGACATTCGACTCCATGGTCATGAACGCGCGACAGCCTGACCGGCAGCAGGAACTTATCTGTTTAGAATTGCTTCGATGTTTTTCCGTTCCTCGTCTTCAAATGGCGGCCCTGCTAGCGCCTTTGCGTTGTCAATGATTTGCTGCGGGCGACTGGCACCAATGATCAGCGTTGTCACCGCCGGAAGCCGAAGGCACCACAGCAGCGCCATCTGCGGCAAGATCTGGCCACGGGCGCGGGCGAGTTCGAACGCCGTGGTCAGCATGGCCCGGCAGTTGGCATAGGCAGCGGCGTCGTCGAAGTGGCCGCCGGTGTCGGTGCCCGCTCCGCCGAAGTTCTGCCAGCAGCCAAGCGAAATGGCGGGGAGCTTCAATCCGGATCGTCCGCACTTGCGATAAAACGACTCTTCATGATAACGCTGCGGGTTGGGGGTGTAGTCCGTCATAGAAACCTTCGTCAATCGTTGCGGTTACTCTCGGAATGCGTGAGAAGACGTCGCAAGAATCTTGGATAGAATCTCGGGAACGTGGGCTTCTATCGATAGATCATGCGATTCGCTCTCATTTACGATGAGAGCGCTTTTTCCGCCGGCGGCGCGGTAGCGCTCATCCGCGGCCCCAGCGTTTTCATGAAAAGACGGATCGAGCCCGCCGCTTACTTGAACCAACGCTACATTTGCCCGCGTGAGCATCGCTAGATCGTCAAGGGGCGGCCTCGTCGACATCGCGCTTTGGTAAACCGGGTTCTCGACGTAAATGGCAGAAAGCTTGCCCGGGTTGGCAACGGCCCACGCGAGGACCTCGCCAGCTCCGCGCGACGTGCCTTGGAGCACAGGCATTTTTGAGAATCCGTGCGCGATCAAGTGCGCGTATGTCGCGTCCCAGTCCTGTTGCTTCAGCTTGTCGCTGTTGAACGACACGGGGCCAGTCACAATTGCAAACCCTCGGGCGAGCAACGCGAGATCGATCGCGTCCCGCCCGTCCGGGTAGCCAGCGCGAAAAACCCACGGTCGACCCGGTGCCTGTGTCATCGGCAGGATCACGGTAATGGCCCCGTCGATGCCGGCGACGTTGAACGTGTACCGGTCGTACTCCCCAGTGAACCATGGCCCACGGCATGCAATGAAGCGTCCCTCCGTCGGGTAATAGACTGCGTCGGCTCGGACGCCATAAAACGCGGTCTGCCGCGCGCTTGGCCCGACGAAATCCGGGGCAGAGGCGGTCCGCGGCGTGGCGTTGGCCTCGATCCAATCCGCGATCGGTTTTGCGTCGCGCAGACTGTGCGGGTGGTGACCGGCGCCATCCTTGATCATCACGGAGATCCGTCCGCCCAACTGCTGGTAGATGCCCTCGATCGCATTGGAAAACTGGCACAGAATGGGGTCAAGGCTGCCGCAGACGTGCAGCAGCGGAACATCGTGCCTGGCGAGCGCGACCAGCCCGGCCAACATCTCGTCATTGCCGCCTGGATTATCTGCATAGATCGACGCGACAGCGTCGGGATGCCGGACGGCCCACGTGTAGGCGTATTCGCCGCCGCGACTCATGCCGATGAAAGCCGGCCGTGTCGAAAGCCTGTGATCTTCTGTCAAGAATCGATACCAAGCGTCCCATGTTGCATCGGGCTTGAGCGACGCGTCTGCCGAAATGTATGCGACGTGATAACCGCGGTGAAGCAACTCGATCTCGGTCTGTGGCTCGTGGTCCCAATAGCAGCCTCGCCAAGACCATGGGTTGCCTGGCGCCGGCGTCCTGGGGGCGACGACTACGCACCGATGCTGACCTTTCACCGGCGCACCGACAGCGAATCCTTCACCGGGCGGCGGTCGGAACGACGCGATTACCAGCGTCTGATCGTCCATTACAAGGTCGTAGCGGGCAAAACCGTCGTGCCACGTCGTGGGCTCGCCTTCGAATGAGCGTGCCGTATTCGCTGCCCTTGCGGAACTGCACATGCTGACACTCCCGATCAAAAGTATCGCGACAAGTGATAAGCACGACTGATGGCTCTTCATCCAGGTTCTCCAAGTAATTTGCCGCAAACTGGACCGCGCGGCCGGCTTACTGCGATCGGCCGAGCAAGTTGGCCAGCAGGCGGCCGGCGATCGGATCTTTGTCCTTGGCCGTCAGCATCAATTCACTTGCAATTACAGTGCCTTTGCCGACTCGTATTTCGAGCAGCGGTGCGCCGCCGATCTTTTGATAGTCATCGCCCTTCATATCCACATGAATGTCGCACTGCATCGACAACGTCCGCACGTCCGGCCGTGAGCGGTCGACGATAAATGCGCCGCTGCACGCACGGGGAATCCGTCGCTCGCCCAACTCGAACCACGCCGTGTCGAGCGGTTCAATACCGTCGAACACGGGCGAGGTCGGCCACTGCATCGAAGAAATCTCACCTTCGGCATCGTGGTAGCTCTTGATCAGTTCGGGGAACAGCGCGAGTAAGTCGGCCTTGGGATGGAGCAGAAGCACGCGGCCGCCAGACGACGCAAACGCTTTTAGCTTGTTAGCGCCGCCCTCAAGCTTCAACAGCGCACCGAGATCGCCGACGATCAGCGGCTTCGTCGGCGAGAGCTCGTCAAGCGACATAATCTGCGTCGCATCCAAGGCAGCGGTGATCGCCTTCGCGGCACCGCTCGGGTCGAAGAGTTGAAGATGAACGCTTGCCGCCGGTTCGGCCCATGCGCGTGTAGCCAAGACAATGTCATAGTCGTTTTCCGACCAGACTTGCCCGCTGGCCGTGAGTGTCCACCGCAATTTCGCGTTGACCCGCGGCCGGGGGAGCGTGTCCGGCATCCGGACCGCCACGTCGATCCATTGGTTTGAGTAGTACGGGACGACCGGGACTGACTGACTGCCCTGCGCCAAAGTGCGGTTACCATCGACGATCGCCCATGCGAGGGTGCCCGCGGGAATGTCCCGTTGCTGCGCATCATCGTTGACGATTGCCACCCGTGGCCGCAGCGAAGCGCCCGCGTAAAAGTGACGGCCAAACAGTTCGGCGCTCACCAGAACCGGCTGATTCGCCTTCTTGAGCTCGTAGTACGTTTGCGCGGGTCGAACCTTGTCGGCCATCCAGACGTCGGTAAACCACGTCAGGTAAGCGAAGTGAAGGATACCGGCCGTGTTCTGCCGGTTCGTACGGCGGATCACCTCGGCTAATTCCTTCGTCATGAATGACTGGCGCGTCAGGAAAATCGCAGGATCATTCTGCTCATACGCGTAGTCACCTACGAGCGCTTGCGGCACATAGCGATCGAACTGATACGACCGGCTCGGCCAGCCATCATTGCGAGGGTATCCGGTCGAGAGCTCTTGGCTAATCAGGGGGCGATTCGG
>JAQGHK010000021.1 GCA_028288875.1 Phycisphaerales bacterium
CACCCATTTATCGACGCGCGCCGCTCTCGTCTTGGATTGCTTGGCCCCGGCAAAGTGAAGCAGATACGCGCGCTGCCGGCCGGGTGTGAGTGCGGTGAAGGACTCTTCCAGGGGCGTCGATTCATCCAGCCGGGCCTGGAATTCGTCCGGCATGGCGAACTCGGCGGTGGACTTCATCTTCACCTTCAGGCCAGCCTTCTCGACCGCGACGGCTTCATTGATGTAGGCCTTCAACACCTTCTCCAGCTTGCCGATCTCCTCGACGCTTGTGAACCGAATGATGCGCACCGACTGAGAATTCTCGGTCTGCTGGATGAGTAGTTTTTTGGCGTCTTTTAGCAAAACGCCTTTGACGAAACTCAGCACGGCCGCGTCTTTGAACGCGCCGATGAAGAGCACGTTCTTTTTGTTAAATGTGTAGCAGGGCACACGCCATTTCACTTCTTCAATCAGCTCGCTGTCGAGAATGATCCCGCGCAATGCCTTGAGCTCTTCCTGCCAGGCCTTCTGTTTTCGCAGAAAGCCGTCGACGCTCGGGTTCATCTTGTTCATCGATCGATCCTTATAAAAAGCTGAACGCCGATCAGGGGTTGCCGGCTCGGCTAGCGATGGCCGCGGGAAGCTGCCCGAGCATCTTCGCCCAGCCGTACTTCGCGCCACCGAACGCCTGCTGGCCTTGCGGCAGGGAGACGTCGAATCCGGAATGCTCCAGCAGGATGCGTGTGCCGGGACCGTCTGCCTCCAGGCGAAACGTCACCCGCGTGTTTTCGACCACGCCACCGGCCGACCAGGAAAACGCCAACAGCCCGCCCGCGCTGCCGGTCGGCGCCTCACAGATCAGCACCTCGCAGCGCACCGTCAGCCCGTCGAAATTCATCTTCGGATTTCCCGGCACCCGGAACGTAAAATGGTGGCCCACCCGCGGCTCGATGTCATTGGGAAACATCCAATCCGCCAGCGTGGCGGGATCGGTCAGCGCCTCCCAGACCTGGGCCATTGGCTGCGGAACGCGAATCTCTTGTCGAATCGTATTCGTCATTTCGCGCTCCCCTTGGCCAGCGTCTGCTGCAGCCGCTGGAGGCGGTCATCCCAGAACCGCTCGTAATGCGCGATCCAATCCCGCACCGGCCCCAACTGCTCCGGCAGCAAGCGATAATGCCGCTCCCGCCCACGCCGCTCCTCGGCCACCAGTCCCGCGTCGAGGAGAATCCGCAGATGCTGCGACACCGCCGGCCGGCTCATCTCAAAATGCCCGGCGATGGCGTTCACAGACCGGCCTTCCTCGGCCAGCAAATCGACCATCCGCCGCCGAGCCGGATGGCTGATCGCGCCGAAGACGTCCGGATCAGGATTCGCAACAACGAGCATGCTGGCTAATATAGGTAAGTGAGTGCTTACGCGTCAAATGGAATAACATGAAACTGAGCTGGACACCCAGTTGTTGTCGCACCCTTTCAACTTGATAGATCGATAGAACTTGACCCAAAGCCACTCGGCAGAATCTGCCGCGTCGGTGCTGTGGATAGCTCACGGCCAGACTGGCAAGGTCCGCAGTCGCTCGTGCGACCCATCGAGCACCAGAATCGCGCCCGCAATCAGTTCGTTTTGATAACGGGGGAGCACGGCGAGCAACCACGCCGTCATGCGGGCGGTGTTGATTGACTCAACACGGAACAACACAACGGAGGCCTGAATGAGTCGCTGAATGGCAAGCAAGCGGGGAAAATCGAGATCGAACGTGACCACCACTCGCTGCTCCGACTGAGCGATTCGCAGAATCTGCTCGTCGGACATCGTATTGTCGCCGCGCTCGATCACGTGAACGGCGTCATAGCCTTCATGACGCAGGGCCGCTGCCGTCGCCGGCGAGAGCCCCATGTCGAGCAGCAGGCGGATCAAGGGACCGCTTCCAATACGCGATCGTCGGCCAGCATTGCGGCATACTCGATGCTCTGATCAATGTCGGCCGATTCCAGATACGGGTAGTCCGCCAAAATCTGCTCGCGCGTCATGCTGCCGGCGAGGAGCTTAAGCACCGTCGACACGGTGATCCGCATTCCCCGGAGACACGGCTTGCCGCCCATGACATTCGGATCGAACGTGATACGGTCGAGCTTCATTGGCGTAATTGTAACACCTGAATCTTAGAACAGCTTCAATTTCGGCAGGTCCGTCCGCCCCATCAGCGCCTCATCCACACCAGCCGCCGCGCAGCGGCCTTCGCTGATGGCCCAGACGACCAGGCTTTGGCCGCGGCGGCAGTCGCCGGTGGCGTAGACGCCGGGGACATTGGTTTCGTAGTTCTCATCGACGACCACGCTGCCGCGATTGTCGGTCGTGAGATTGAGCTGGCTGATGATGCCCTCGGGCTCCGGGCCGCTGAAGCCGATGGCCAGCAGGCAGAGATCGCAGGGAATTTCGAACTCCGTACCTGGAATTTCCCGCATGATCTGCTTGCCGTTGCGGACCTCCGCCACTTCCTGCTTGGCGCAGACGAGGGTGTCGACGTTCTTCCCGTCTTTGGACTTGAAGGCCTTGGTCAGCACGGACCACTCGCGGGTGCCGCCTTCTTCGTGGGCGGGGCTGACGCGGTAGACGTTCGGCCAATTCGGCCAGGGGGCGTGCTCTTCATCCCGCTCGTCCGGCGGCTTCGGATAGATGTTCAGTTGCGTGACGCTCTTGGCCTTCTGGCGGTGAGCAGTGCCGAGGCAGTCGGCCGCGGTGTCGCCGGCGCCGACGATGACCACGTGCTTGTCTTTCGCGTCGATCTTCTGCTCGGCGAAGATCTGGTCGCCGAGGTTTTCCTGCGTCGGTTGCGGCAGGTAGTTCATGGCGACGTGGATGCCCTCGAGCTCACGCCCGGGGATCGGCAGATCGCGAGCCTTCGTGGCGCCGGTGGCGAGGATGATCGCGTCGTACTTGCGGCGGAGCTCATCGACCTTGGTCGTCTTGCCGATGTCGGCATTGCAGATGAACTCGATGCCGCACTCTTTCATGTGATCGATGCGGCGATGGACGGTGCGCTTGTCCATCTTGAAATCGGGAATGCCGTACAGCAGCAGGCCGCCTGGCCGCTCCGCGCGTTCGTAGACAGTCACGCTGTGACCGGCCTTATTGAGCTGTTCTGCTGCGGCGAGGCC
>JAQGHK010000078.1 GCA_028288875.1 Phycisphaerales bacterium
GAATTCCAAACATCAGGCGGGCGTCCAATCGGAGGTCCGCCTGATCATTTTGACATTTAAGTCGCCGAGAATGCACATCGGCTTCCGCTGCAATGGCGTCGTGCCACAGAGCATTTGAAGCGCTCCCAAGGGCCATATCCTGCGGGCAGCTTATGCCCTATATTTGCAGTCGTGGGCTCCCGTCCAACCATTACCGATGTCGCCAAGATCTGTGGCGTTACCCCTGCCACCGTCAGTCGCGTACTGAACGGCAAGGCGAAGTTTTCAGCCAGCCAGGCCGTGCGGGACAAGATCGTCGCCACCGCGGAAAAGCTCGGCTATGTGCCAGACCTTTCGGCCCGCAATCTCAATCGCCGGCAGACGCACATCATCGGCCTGTTCGGCTCGCCACAGACGCACGTCGCGGAAGGTATCAACGAAAGCTTGATCGAAGGCTGTGCGGAAGTACTGCACGCCGGCGGGTATGACGTGTTCTTCGAACTGGGAGCCCTCAACCGCGGGGCACCGGCCTGGCGATTCGACGGCGCGATCCTTATCCAGGCCCCACGGCCGGACCTGGTGGCGGATCTGGACAAACGACGCGTGCCTTACGTTTGCGTGAACGAACGTGTCGGTAAGGCTTCGGCGAATGTGCTGGCCGACGATGTGATGGGCACTCGCCGCGCGGTCGACCACCTGAAGCAGCTCGGCCACACGCGCATCGCCTATGCCAACGCCCGCGCGACCTACTTGGAGCACTACAGCGTGTCGGAGCGGTACGAGACGCTGATGACCCTCAGCAAAGGCCGCCACGTGCAGGTCGTGCCGGGGCACGACACGCCGTTCACCTCCGCCAAGGCATTTCTCACATCCGCAGTCGTGGAGCAAAAGGCCACCGCCGTGCTGTGTTATGACCATCGCATCGCGGTCGAATTAATGGGCGCGGCCGCCGGGATGAAACTCCGGGTGCCGCAGGACGTCAGCCTGGTCTGCTTCAATGACGTTTTCCCGGTCGCTCAGATGCACCCGCCGCTGACGACGATCACGGTCAGCGGTCGCGATATCGGCCGGATCGGGGCGGACATGCTGCTGCACAACCTGCGCAAAACCAGCTCAACCCCGACGAAGGAAATCCGCGTGGCGGAAGATCTGATTGTGCGTGGCTCCACCGCCCCGCCCAAAGGCACGGACTAACCCGTTATCGCCACTTTCTGGTTGTTACGAAGTGCGTTATCGCGGCATCGTCGGTCTGGCAAAATAGCGGTCTGCGAAGTTGATAAATGCCGGCCAGTTCGGCCCGGTGGTGTGGCCGCCTTCGTGCATGCGGAAGGCGATGTCGCCGTCAGTCAGCCCGACTTGCTCCGCCGGGATCTGGCTCACGCCTAAGCCCTTCCTGCCCAGCAGTTCATATACCGGACCGGCATGCACGCCGCCGAGGAAATTGCCGACGGCATCGATCCACGTCCCTTCGACGTTCAGCGACCCGACGCTAATAAACACCGGCCGCGGCGCACAGAGCGCGACCAGTTCATGCGCATCCACTGGCAGATCATTCGGCGTCAGCGGCCCGGCGTATTTCAGGTAGTTACCCGCCATCCAGTGGTATTCGGCGTCGCTGGCGACATTTTCGACGCGCTCGCCGAAATCCCGCCGGGCGATCTTCACGCCGCCCTGCCCGGATGAACCAATGAAGGCGACCGCGAACCGCGGCTCGTACGCCATCGTCACGGCCGTCGCTTTGCCGAAGCGGCTGAGGCCTTCGATGGCCAGCCGCTTGGCATCGACGGCTGAATCCGCTTCCAAGTAATCGATCAGCCGACTGGCGCCCCACGCCCAGGCGCGCAGCGCGCCCCAATCTTCCACGCCGCGCGGCTGGCCCTTGTTAGTCAGGCCGATGATGCCTTCGGTCAATCCCGCGCCGTTGTCAGCCTGGTAGCTGGTCGGGTAGAGCAGCACGTACCCCCAGCCGTGAGCGAGCACCTGTTCCTGCCACGTCGGGCCGGCGGGCGCGCTGGCTTGCGGGCGGCTTGCTGCAGGGCGGCTGGTCGCCGTCGATGGCCGCCGCATGCGGAAGGCAAATTCCACAACGACCGGCACGGGCCCCGTCGCATCCGCAGGCGTCACGATGGTCGCCTCGATGGCTACGGAAAGCGCCGGGAAGGCAGCGTTGTCGACCTGGCCCGTCAGTTGCCGCGTCGCTGTCGCGATCGAACCCGTTTTGCCCCGCGTTATCGGCGACGCCGACCACTTCACCGCCGGCACATTCTTCGGCACGCGGCCGTAGATTTCCCGGTCGAACAGCTCCACGATCTCCGGCCGTCGCTTCGTCCACCATTGCTCCGGCGTCTTTACCACCGAGCCGTCGAGGCAGACCAGTGGATCAGGCAAGGTGGTGTACGGCGACGCCTTGGCTTCGTCATGATTGGCGGCATTTGGCGCGGTCGGATTGTTTGGATTCGCGCCGGGCCTCAGCTCTTTGATGCCCAGCAAATCCAGCAACCGCTGATGATCCTGCGCATTCGTCAGCCGCGCGGGCTGCGTCTGCCCCACTGCCACCGTTGCGACGCCGAGGCTGACGATGAGAGCGGCCCGTTTCATCATGATGCACGATCCTGAAGAGTCCGAATCACACTGAAGAAGGCCGGCTTCGGCTGATACCCGCGATCGAACAACAGCGGATAATTCGTTCGCCCGCGGACGGGGAAATCGTTCAGCCAACTCATGCCGTCGTTCACGCCCCAGAACGTGACGCGATCGATCACGTCCTTATGCTTCAGCAGTACTTTGAAAATCTGCTGGTAACGTTCGGCCAGCTTCTGCTGAAGCTCCGCGGGCAACTCGGTGATGTACGGGTTTTCCTGCGTGGTCGCGGCAGCGCGTTGAACATCGGTGATGTTCGCTGATGTACCCTTTCGCGGCAGCACGTCGACATCCAGTTCGGTGATGTGAACTTTCATCCCCGTCGCAGCCAGCGTGGTGATGCCCGTCTCAATCTCGCCAGTTGACGGCCAGCCGATTTGCCAGTGGCCCTGCATGCCGACGCCGTCGATCCGCACGCCGGCCGCCTTCAACTCGTTGAGGAGCCGGACAGTCTTCTGCAGTTTCGGCCCGAGCTCGTTGTTGTAGTCGTTGTAATACAGCTCGGCATCCGGGTCGGCGGACTGAGCGAACTTGAACGCCTGAATGATGTAATCTTCGCCGATCGATCGAAGCGCTGGCGTGTCGCGCAGGTATTTGGCATCGGTGTCGTCAATCGCCTCATTCACAACGTCCCAACCGCGCACCCGGCCGCGGAAGTGCGACATGACTTCCGTGATATGCGTCCGCAGATTGGCCAGCCCTTCTTCGCGCGGCAGCGGCTTGCCGTCGGCCGACTGGAAGAGCCACGCCGGCGCCTGCTGGTGCCAGCAGAGCGTGTGTCCGATGAATTGCTGGCCGTGTGATGCGGCGAAGTCGGCGATGACATCGGCCCGGTCAAAGTGAAACTCGCCGGGCCTGGGTTGCAGTTCCATCGGCTTGGCGACGTTCTCCGGCGTGAGGGCGTCAAACTGCGCGGCGATCAGGTCGGCCGTCGGCCCGCGGTCGAGCAGGTCCGGTCGCACCGCCGCGCCGATCAGAAAGGCGCCCTTGGCGGCTTCACGGAGCGTCGCCTGTTCGTCCGCAGCGCCCGCCGGAGTCGATTTCATCATTGCTATCACCGCCACCAATAATGAACCGCATGCGAGGCGTAGAAATTGAACCCGCGTTGTGCCGATCGCCTTCGCCATCGATGTCTCCCCATTTTCTGATTCGTGACCTGATGCGGCCAGCGAAGGTTCCGTCTGCCGAATCTAACCGTCGAATCGGACTCCACAACGGCCTCAAACGAAAAGGTCGACTAAGACCGACGAATCAGCGAATAGGTAAACGTTTACCTATTCTGCTAATCGATCGATGTTCTGTCAACCGCTCAATCGGTGGCAAGCTGGGATAAGAGGGATCAGTGCTTGTCGTGACGGGCGTTCACACGTCGGCCGCGAATCTTGGTGGCGTTCAGCGCGGCGATGACATCGTCTGCCCGATCCTTCGGCACATCGACGGTCGAGAAACGCTCAGCGATCTGAATATCGCCGACATCGCGCCCGCTCAGATCCGTTTCGCCGGCGATCGCGCCGACGACATCCTGCGGGCGGATGCCCGCGTGCCGTCCCACGCCCAGGAACAGGCGAGCCATGTTCCCATCCGGCCGGCCGTGCGGGCGGGCATCGTTGGCGAACTTACCGCCCTGCTTGCCGCCGCGCGGCGGGCCATCGAAACCGCGGGAATCGCCGCGGCCTTCGCGCCGGCCTTCGAACGGCATATCGACCGGAGCGAGTTCTTCGTCGGACTGATCTGCTTCGGTGCCGCTCGCCTGGTGAGCGAGTTTCAGCGCCGCCAGCGCGATATTCATCAGATCGAACTCGTCGGACAATGATTCGACGACGGCGCGGAAGCCGTCGAACTGGTCTTCCAGAATGATCTCGCGCACGCTCGCACGGGTAAGTTCCATCCGCCGGGCCCGCAGATCTGCCTGCGACGGCACCTGGGCGACGTCGATCTTCTGCTTGGTCGCAAACTCATAGTTGCGGAGCATGCGATGCTCACGCGGTTCCACCAGCGTGATCGCCACGCCCTCACGCCCCGCCCGGCCCACGCGGCCGATGCGGTGGACGTACTGCTCGGGGGCGGATGGCACGTCGAAGTTCACGACGTGCGTTAGGTTTTCGATGTCCAGCCCGCGGGCGGCGACATCGGTCGCGATGACCAGGTCGGCCGCGCCGGTCTTGAGCTTTTTGATCACGCGGGTGCGGTGTTCCTGCGTCATGCCGCCGTGGAGGGCTTCGGCGCGATAGCCGCGGGCGGTGAGCGTTTCGGACAATTCGTCGACTTCATTGCGTGTTCGGCAGAAGACGATGGCGGCCGTGGGATTTTCGATATCAAGGATGCGCGCCAACGCCGGCAGCTTGGTCGGACGGCGGACCATGTACGCTGTCTGGCGGACCTTGGGCACTTCACCCTTGCCGAGCGTTTCACGGCTGATCTGGATCTTCACCGGGTTCGTCAAATGGCGCTTGGCGATGGCCGCGATGCGCGGGGGCAGCGTGGCGGAGAACAGCACCGTCTGGCGCTCTTTCGGTGTTTCGGCCAGCAGCGTTTCGATCTCCTCGGCGAAGCCCATATCGAGCATCTCGTCGGCTTCGTCCAGCACCACTTCACTGATGCCGCCGAGCTTCAGCGTGCCGCGGCGAATGTGATCCAGCGCACGGCCGGGGGTGGCAACGATGAGATCAACGCCGCGCTTCAGGCCCCGGATCTGCGCATCGAACGGCTGACCGCCGAACACGGGGAGCACGGTGGTGCCGAGCGAACGGCCGTACTTGTGGAGCGCTTCGGAGACCTGCATCGCCAGTTCGCGCGTCGGGACGAGAATGATGGCGGAAGGCTTCTTGCGGTCGTCACCCCGGGCCAAAATGCGCTGCAGCAGCGGCAGCGCGAAGGCGGCCGTCTTGCCAGTGCCGGTGGCAGCTTGGCCAATCATGTCACTGCCGGCGAGCAGCGGCGGGATGGATTCGCGCTGAATCGGCGTCGGCTCTTCATAGCCCAGGGCCGACAGTGTTTCGATGAGGCGCGGATCAAGGCCAAGGCCGCCAAAGCCTTCGCCGCTGGTTTCTTTTGCTTGCTTTGCCATGGATGGCCAAACTCTTTCTAAATCGGAACGGGATGCATCAATCTCAAAATCGGATGAATCGCCCATGGTATGGCGGATGGCACCCGCTACCAAGCTTTTCGCGGGAAGTGTGCCGATTCGCCTAGGTTTCTTCGCTGAGCTCTTCAAGCAGTTCGTCGGTCGATTGCGGGTCCACCGACCGGCAGGCGGCCGTCAAAATGCCGGAAAAACCAGCCAGTTTCGTCCGCCATTCGTCGGCGTTGACCTCCGGCGGGGTAAGCTGGGCAAATTCGTTGCAGAGCAGAATCATCCGCAGCAGGTGCTTAAAGACGATGCCTTCCTGCTTCACCAGGTCACGGGCGCGGATGAATTTATCGAAGTCGCTGCCATAGGCCAGCATGTCGCCGATGGCCCAGACAGGTGTGACGAACAGGCCGCCGGCGTGGTCGATTTCGTTTTCGAACAGCATCCGCATCTTCTGGGCCAGCGGAATCGGATAGCGGCGAAGTTCGGGCATGACGTCCGACTGGTCGGCCGGCGGGTAAAGGTCTTCGTGCGCGGCCAAGCCGCGCGTGACGATCGCTGGATCGACGACTTCGTTGCTGAGCCGGCCGGGCGGCAGGTCATCCGGCCAAGGGACGCGCAAGGATTTGGCGACCGATCCGGGCATCTCCAGCAGGCTTTCGAGGATCTGAATCAGCTCGTGATCGTCGGCCTTGCCGAGGTAGTTCATCAGGAAAAGGCCGTAGAGCGGATGGACGGCGCGGAAGACGATCAATTCTTTG
>JAQGHK010000093.1 GCA_028288875.1 Phycisphaerales bacterium
ATGCAATCAGCTTGTCTTCGCTGGCATCATCTTCCGCCAAAGTCATTTCGATCTTCCCGCGGCTGCTGGCCCCGAGATTCGCCAAATCCACGACGCGGACGGTGACTTCCGCCTCGCCGAGCAGGATGCCGCGACGCTCGGCGTTGCTGACGACGCTCTCTGCATTGGCGATGCTGGTACGCACGCTCACGCCGCTGGACTGGCTGACGTGCGGGCTGGTTCGGGCGAGGCGGACGACTTCTTCCACAATTTCGGCCATGAATTTGGGGAATTTCACGGTCACGCCACTGGCGCTATTGCCACTGTTGCGCTCGAGCCAGGCGTTTTCATTGACGATCGTCAGGGCCTCTGCCGTCGTCTCCGGGTAGTGCGTGCGAATGACGGTGCCGATGCGATCTTTCAACGGCGTAACGATTCGGCCACGATTCGTGTAATCCTCCGGGTTCGCACTGAAGACCAGACAGGTGTCCAATTCCAACCGAACCGGATAACCGCGGATCTGCACGTCGCGTTCCTCCAGGACATTGAACAAACCGACCTGAATGCGCGGGGCCAAATCGGGCAACTCGTTGATCGCGAACAGCCCGCGATTGGCGCGCGGGATCAGGCCGAAATGCATCGTAGTTTCATCGCTGAGGTAACGCCCCTCGGCGTGTTTCACGAGATCGATTTCGCCGATCAAGTCCGCAATGGTCACGTCCGGCGTGGCCAGCTTTTCTTGGTAGCGGTTGCTGCGGTGCACCCATTCGATCGGCGTTTCGTCGCCATGCTCGGCGATCAGGCGTTTGCCGGTGGTGGTGATGGGATGGATCGGGTCGTCATTGATCTCCGTTCCGCTGATGACGGGAATCCATTCGTCCAGCAGCGTCGGCAGCAGGCGAAGCATGCGGGTTTTCGCTTGTCCGCGCAGGCCGAGGAACAGCATGTCGTGCTTGGCGAGCAGGCCGTTGATGACCTGCGGGATCACCGATTCACGATAGCCGACGATGCCGGGGAAGATCGGCTCGCCGGCCCGCAGCTTGGCGATCAGGTTGGAGCGCAGTTCGTCCTTGACGGTTCGGTAGCGATAGCCCGTGGCCTTGAGTTGGCCCAAGTTGGCGACGTTCGGGTGCGACATATGACCAATGATAGGGCGGGTCGGCGGCGGCGGGGTTTTTGAAAGATAGACATTGAGCCGGATCAGAACTTATTCCTCGCCCTCCTCGTCTCCCGGGGCGGCCTGGGCATAATTCAGCGCGGCCACCAGCGCCACGCCGCCAATGACATTGCCGATCAGCGCCGGCAGCACGAATCCGCTTAATGCGCTTGTCCACGCGATTTCGCCAATCCAGGCCAGGTAAAACGCCTCAGTCGAGCCAGCAACGACATGGCTGAAGTGGCTGATGCCGATCAAATAAGTCAGGATGAGGATCACCGCGACCCGCCCGCTTTCGGCGACGGGCAGCAGCCACACCATCAGTGCGATCAGCCAGCCGGCGAAGACGCCGCGGAGCAGAATTGTCCCGAACGGCGGGCCGATCGTTTCCTGGGCCAATTGCGTGAAGACGTCTTTGATCGCCGGCTCAAAGATCGGGCCATACGCCATCGCTGCGGCGAAAAGGGCGGTACCGACCAGGTTCGTCACCAGCACAATGGCCCAAAGCCGCAGCATCAGCATCAGGGTGCGGCGATCGCGATGGTGCAGCAGGGGCAGAACCGGCGTCAGCGTGTTCTCCGTGAACAATTGCTGCCGGCCGCGCACCACGATCAGGAAGCCGACGCTGTACCCCAACTTCGTCACCAAGGGCTTCCAGTCGCCGGCCTGCCTCAAGTAGTGGGTGAGCATGGCCTCGGCGACGACGGAAAAGCCGATCGACAGGCCTGCCGCCAGCCCGGAAAACGCCAACGCGGCAGCGCCACGCTCCAGTTCTTCGTGCGCCTCGGCATCGAGAGCGCGAAAGACGACGTAAGCACTCGTCGCCTGCTTTTCGGCAACTTCCTGATCCTTCGCCTCTGCCTTGCTCATGGTTGCCTCCACCGGATGGAGCTTCGATCAGTACCGCAGCGGCTGACGCGGACACAAATGCTAGGCGGCCGATCGTCGTGAACGTTTTTTTAAAATAGCGACATGAGGTTTGCAAACTTGCGACATTATCCCGTAATCGACAGGCTGCACGTTGTTTTGCGACACAGCATCACTAAGCTGCGCAGCCGCGGAAGGCTCAACAAGGAAACCCGATCATGGCCAAGGTTCGCAAAGCTGTCATTACCGCTGCTGGTCGCGGCACGCGCCAATACCCGGCCTCGCAGGCGGTGAAAAAGGAAATGTTCCCGCTCGTCGATCGCGACGGTGTCAGCAAACCCGTCATCCAGATCATCGGCGAAGAGGCCATCGAGAGCGGCATCGAGGAAATCTGCATCGTCACCCCGCCCGGGCAGGAACATTACTACCGCGACTACTTCCGCCGGATGACCAACGATGAATCCCGCACTTACCGAGGCAAGGACTGGGCCATCCTTGAAAGTGAAAAGCTCGGCAACTTTGGCGAGCGGCTGCATTTTGCGGTGCAGGAAACGCCGGAAGGCTTCGGCCACGCGGTTTATCAGGCGAAGAAATTCGCCAACGGCGAGCCGGTGCTGCTGATGCTCGGCGATCACATCTACATCAGCGACATCAAAGACCGCTGCAGCCGGCAACTGATCAAGATCTTTGAGCAATACATGCTGGATGCCGTCACCGGCGTGCAACCGACGATCGAGCGACTGCTTCATCTGTTCGGCGTCTGCAAAGGCACGCCCTTCGACCCCGCCAAGGGCATTTACAAAGCCGACGCGATTTACGAAAAACCCACCCCCGAATACGCGCGCGAAAACCTGGTGACGGCCGGCCTGCCCGCCGGCAACTACTTCGGGCACTTCGGCACGCACGTTTTCGGCCCGGGCATTTTCGACAGCCTCGAATACCTGATCAAAAACAACATCCGCGAAAAGAATGAAATCCAACTGACGACGGCCCAGGAACACCTGCGCACCCAGACCGACAAATACTGGCTCGTCGACGTCAAAGGCCAACGCCTCGACACCGGCATCCCCTACGGCCTGATGGAAACGCAGTTGGCCTTGGCGCTGGGCGGCATCCACCGCACCGAAATGTGCGAAGCCATCGCCCGCATCCTGACCACGCAGATCAGCAAACAAGGCTAATGGCTAATAGCGGGTGGATAGTGGCTGAAGAGGGGTGATTCGCGTCTTTTCTTCAGCCACTAGCTACCAGCCACCAGCTACCAGCCGCGTCCTTGACGCACCCGCCCTGCAGCCGTATCTATGGCACATGGGTCACAGCAAAATCGTCGACGATTTCATCACGTTCGATGACGTCCTCCTCATTCCGCAGTATTCCGACTTCGTCCCCAGCACGGCCGACGTACGCACCCGCCTGACGCGCGGCATCGAAATCAATATCCCGCTCATCTCGGCCCCCATGGACACCGTTACCGAGCACGCGCTGGCCATCGCGCTGGCGCAGGAAGGCGGCATCGGCATTATCCATAAGAACCTGCCGGTCGAAGCGCAGGCCCGCGAAGTCGAAAAAGTGAAGCGCAGCGAGAACGGCGTGATCGTTGACCCGATCGTGCTGACGCCCAACGCCACCATCGGCGACGCCCGCCGCGTGATGCGCGAGTTCAACGTCAACGGCATCCCCATCGTCGAAAACACCAACGGCCCATTGATCGGCGAGCGGGCCCGCGCCCACGGTAAGCCGGGCAAGCTTGTCGGCATCCTGACCCGCCGCGATCTGAAGTACCAGGAAGATGATGCCCTCCGCGTCGGCGATGTCATGACCAAGCAGGTCATCACCGCGCCTGACACCACCAGCCTCGCCGAGGCCGAGCAGATTCTTTACAAGAACAAGGTGGAGAAGCTGCTGCTCGTCGACGGCACGGGCGCCCTGATGGGCCTGATCACGATGCGCGATGTCGACAAAATGCACCAGTTCCCCGCCAGCTGCAAAGACCAACGCGGCCGGCTCCGCGTGGGTGCGGCCACGGGTGTGAATGACTTCGCCCGCATCGAGGCGCTCATCGCCGCTGAAGTGGATGTCGTCGTCGTCGACACCGCGCACGGCCACAGCAAAAACGTCATCGAAACCGTGAAGGCCATCAAGAAGCAGCACAACATTCAGGTCATCGCCGGCAACGTCGCGACGGCGGAGGGCGCGAAGGATTTGATCGATGCGGGAGCCGACGGTGTGAAAGTCGGCATCGGCCCTGGGGCGATCTGCACGACCCGCATCGTCAGCGGCGTGGGCGTGCCGCAGATTAGTGCGATCATGAGCGCCGTCAGCGTGGCCGACGCCGCCGGCGTGCCCGTGATCGCCGACGGCGGCATCCGTCACAGCGGCGACATCACCAAGGCCCTCGCCGCCGGCGCCAGCAGTTGCATGATGGGCAGCCTCTTCGCCGGCTTGGATGAATCGCCCGGCGAAACGATCATCAACGCCGGCCGCCGCTACAAGAGCTATCGCGGCATGGGCAGCCTGGGCGCCATGGTCCACGGCAGCAAAGACCGCTACGGCCAGGGCGAGGTAAAGAGCGTCGGCAAGCTGGTGCCCGAAGGCGTCGAGGGCCGCGTGCCGTATCGCGGCAGCCTCGGCGATTTCGTCTACCAACTCGTCGGCGGCGTTCGCGCCGGCATGGGCTATTGCGGGACGCGGAACATCGAAGCCCTGCGCAACAACGCCAAGTTCTGCCGTGTGAGTGCAGCGAGCATGGCCGAGAGCCATCCGCACGACATTACGATCACGAAGGAAGCCCCGAACTACAGCATCGAGTTCCAGGCCGACGGCAAACGCTGAACGCTAGAACTTCCGGTCCAGCAACCGATACTGCACGGCCTCGGCCAAGTGGTGTTCCTGCACCGTCGGCGCGTTTTCTAGATCGGCGATCGTTCGCGCCACGCGGCGCACCTTGTCGTACGCACGGGCGCTCAGGCCAAGTTCGTCCATCGCCTGTTTCATCAGCAGCAGGCAGGCATCGTCCAGTTCCACGTGCGCCTGAAGTTGCTTGCTGGCCATGCGGGCGTTGGTGGTGGAATCGCCGAAACGTTTTAGCTGGATGGCCCGGGCGGCGGCGACGGCGGCCCGCATGGTGGCGCTGTCGGTCCCACTGCGAGTTTTGCTCGTCAATTCCTTGTACGGCACGGCCGGCACTTCCACGTGCAGATCGATGCGGTCCAGCAGGGGGCCGCTCAGCTTGGAGAGATACTTCTGCTTGGCGCGAGGGTCTTCGCCTTCCTTGCCACTTTGCGTGGGATTCATCGCCGCCACCAGCATGAAGCCGGCGGGGAATTTCACGCTGCCGTGGACGCGCGTGACGGTTACTTCGCGCCCTTCCAGCGGTTGGCGAAGCATTTCAAGCACCGTGCGTTGGAACTCGGGCAGTTCATCCAGAAACAGGATCCCGTTGTGGGCGAGTGACACTTCGCCGGGCTTGGGAATGCTGCCGCCACCGACGAGGGATTGGGCCGTCGCGCTGTGATGCGGCGAGCGCACCGGCCGCTGGTCCATCAGCGCCACGCCGTCGGGCAGCAGGCCCATGGCGGAGTAAATGCGTGTCGTTTCGAGCGATTCGCTCCGTGTCAGCGGCGGCAGAATCGCCGCCAGGCGCAGCGCGAGCATCGTTTTGCCTCAAAGCCTACTCAACGACACCCACCTTTTGCGAAACGCCTTGCCGCTCCTTGAATCGCCGGACGGCTTCCTCGGCCACACGATCAATCAGCCATTGCTTCATCCGGTCGGCGTTCACCACGCGACCAGCAAAACAGCCGTCGATTTTCGCCTCGCAAGCCGGGGCGGGGGACGTTCGTTTGATTGGAAGCTCTGCCATTATGTTCCTCCACCGAACATCTTGAGTGTCCCTTCGATCGCCGCACGGGTCAGGTCGGCCTGCTGCTGTGCGGGGTTAGGCTTGGGAAGGAGCGACAAGACGTCCTTGCTCATGCCCAAAGCTTCCGCGATCGCGTGCAGCTTTTCCGGGTGGAAATAAGTGTCCATCACGCCGGCCATCCGTTGCCAAATATCGGTGTGCAGCTCGAAATCCGGCTCATCGAATGCCAGATATCGCTGCTTCCCTTCTTCTGCGATCAGCACCCATTTTGAAGCGTCGGTCCCGATGACCGTCCACTTCCGCTGACGCGGGCGGGTCTTGATACCGAACAGGAACAGGACCGGGCCGTCGCCATGGCTTTTGTCGCTCAACGATTCAACGGTGTGCACGGACCCACGGTCGGCAACGACGGCAGGCCCATAGAACGCTTCCATCTCGCGGATCGCAGAATCGGAAGTGACAAAGGAACGCCAAATAAGGCGGCGAGTTCCAAGGGGGCTGTTCGCCATTACTTCACCTCCACGACACGCTTGCTGAACTGGGCATGAGCATCTTTTGCGGCACGATCCACCCACGCCCATCCTGAGATTGAGTCGGCCGGCGGTTTGATCTGCTTAGGCTTGGCTACCAGCTTCTTCGTCTGCGGGTCGAAGCTGAAATAAAGGTCCAAATCATTGCTGTTCGGCATCGACTTCATCTGCACAACGATTGGCCACTTGCCAGTTCGCTTGATCTCGATCTTTCTCACCTCCCAAAGCTCGTCGTGACGGTGTGGGAGGTAGGTCCGCACGCTGGTTGAAGCGAGAATGTTCATGCCCAAACGATAAATCGCTCGCCGTCCGATTTCAAGCACAAAATCGCCATAAGTTCATTTAGGTAAATCACTTACGACATCCGGAGGGGTCAAAAAATAGGGGGGTATGGGGTTCGACCCGGTGGGGGAGGGTCGAACATTTAGGCCCCCCATCGGACGGCGGCCCCTCGCAGCGACCCCCCACCCCAATCACCCCCTATGGGGGGATAAAATGCGGCCCAAACAAGCGACGTACCAGTACCGTTAGAAGCCTCGTTTTCACTTCTAAGGGGGGAATAATTGTGCCCGAGTTTTTCGTCTGATGTAATGGTTTCCGTAGTAGTAATTTTTACTACTAATGCAATAGAAGACCGAACAGGAGACCGCAATGAGCAAGATCGAAATCGAAATCGCCGCCAATGAAGACGCCCAAGTCATCCTCGAAGAGATCGCCCTCGACGTTGAGGCCGAAGCTCTGGACGTCACGCTCGGCGTCAACAAGGCCGGCAACGTGGAAGCCAGCGGAACCCGCGACCAGGTCGGGACGCTTTGCTGCCACGAGATGTTCCGTGAGCGGTTCTTCGGTGGCCGCTCAGTCAAGGAGGTCAAAGCCCTCATCAAGTGATCCCCTTTTTTCGACACAGACCCGAACATTTTACAAACACCCAATGGAGAACGCCATGAAGAAGACCACCAAAGCCACCGCGAAGAAGACGACAAAGACGCCCGTCCCCAAGGCATACCCGCACTACAGCGGTGCCCCGATCGCCGCCACGCCCGGCGAAGTCTGGAAGCGGGAAATGCCCGAGTTCAAATCGGTACGCGCCGAGTGCTGGCTCCTCATCAACCGGACCGCCATGACCTACACCTTCGCCAACGTCTACAACGACCGGCTCAAAGCCAGCTACAAGCCCGAGGTTTACACCTACGCCATCACCCCGAAATCCGAGAAGAAAATCGCCGCCAAGGTCGCGGACATGATGGAAGTACCGCCCACCGACTGGCCCGAGTGGATCACCGCTGCCGATCACGTGGCCAAGCCCGCTGCCCGTCGCACCCGCAAGACCGCCGTCGCTAAGTAGCTAATCACCAGGGCCGGGGCGTGCTGCGTGGGGGCAGCCACCCGGCCCGCTTTAGTTGGGAGACTCACAATGGCAACACAACGATTTGAACTCGGCCAAGTGGTGGCAACACCCGGTGCCATCGAAGCAATGAACAAGAACCGTATGACCCCCGCCTATTTCCTGGGACTGCACCAGAGCGGCGAATGGGGAGTCCTATCTGACGCCGACAAGCGAGCGAATGACGCCGCCCTCAAGGACGGGAGCCGGATCATGTCGGCCTACATCATGCACGACAAGGAAAAGCTGTGGGTGATTACTGAAGCCGTGGGCGACGACGACAAGCGGGCGTCCACGTGCCTGCTCCTGCCTGATGAGTATTGAACCAAATCTGAGTTGTCCGCACGGCTCGACGCCGGAACAACAGCACGGAGAACGACATGATCGCAACAATCACTTCACACGCAGGAATGGCCCTCAAGCTGGTACTGGCCGGCGTCATCGCCTTCACCGCTTACAGCTTCCTGATGCTGTCCAAGCCCAACCCGGCACTGCAGGAGCTGCAACTGATTCAGGCGACCAAGCCAAATGACAATGCGTCGGCCGAAGAATTGATCGCCTATAACGCCAGGATCGACCGGCTCAAGGATGAGGTCGCTCCCCTGACGAAGTAGAAGTAGTAGCAGCTAGGCCCACGATGTTGTTTATCGTGGG
>JAQGHK010000097.1 GCA_028288875.1 Phycisphaerales bacterium
TCGAATCATGTGGAGATCATCAAGCAATTTGTAAGTAATCGCAGCATCATGATTCGCAGCCGAACCCGGCTCCGCTGATCGAATCATTCTGCCGCGTTTCCGACGGAATGAGAAAGCGACCTTATGGATGAAACGATGGGAATATTGAACACCCGATCTAAAAAACTGCTCGCCGTGCTGCCGTTGCTGTTGATCATGGCCGGAATTTGGGCGTTTTTGACCTTGGCCGAGGAAGTCGGCGAAGGCGAGACGATGCGATTTGATCGGTGGGCAATCCGCCTCGTACGACGGGCTGATAATCCTGCCGCCGCAATCGGCCCGGAATGGGCGCAGGAAATTGGTCGCGACATCACGGCGTTAGGCGGGATCGCAGTCCTCGGATTGGTGGTTGCCATCACGGCCGGCTTTCTTTGGCAACGCCGCGAGCGCGCGATGGTGTATCTGCTGCTCGCCGCATCAGGCAGCGGATTGATTGTCAGCATGCTCCTAAAAGCACTTTTTAATCGCACTCGGCCTGAGGTCGTCAATCCACTGTCGGCGACGTTTACGTCGAGTTTCCCGAGCGGCCATTCCATGTTGTCGGCCGTTGTCTATCTCACCCTAGGAACGTTGCTTGCTGAATCCAGTTCTGCTCGCGGTCTCAAGGTCTACGCGATATCGATGGCGGGGTTCATTACCTTCATTGTGGGGCTGAGCAGGGTCTATATGGGCGTCCACTACCCAACGGACGTGCTGGCCGGCTGGGCGGCAGGGACAGTTTGGGCCCTGGCTTGCTGGCTAATCCTGAACACCATCAAGTCATGGAATCGTCGATCGATCTGACGAGCCGGGGCGCTCGGGCGGCTTGCCTGTATTATTGATGGTTGTAATGAAATCGGTCGATCGGAGTTATTATCACTTTGCGTGCGAGTCATGACAACAAGCCGGATCAGTTGGAACGAGAGGAACAGCGATGAACCCGTTTCTAGAATCGTTAGAAGGTCGGAAGCTGATGTCCGTAACCCCGGGCGCTGACGCTGAGGCGATATTTCGCCCGCCGGCGGCCGCTGTCGTGTCGAGTGACCCCGTGGGCAAGCCGGTCCGTGTGACCGAGCAGGCCACCGATCGCTTCAACGCAACGCTGGCGAATCTGCGCGGCTCGACTGCCTCGCACCTGTCTCAGCTCGGGGGATCGATTGACTGGGGCGACGGCTCGGACACCAGCACACCGACCTTCGTTCGTGCCACAAATGGCACCATCAACGTTCAAGGCGCTCACACCTACGCGAAAGCCGGTATCTACCGCATCGCGGTCACGCTTACTCGCCGACCATACGTCCCGCCAGGGCAGCCGAGCCCGTTTTTCGTGGTGCTCCTGGGGCAGGTGCGTACCCTTGCCACGGTACGACCGGATCACGACGGCAGCACGGATTTCAGCGTCAATGCGACTCAGTCGTTCACGCACAAGCTTGGCGATTTTGACTTCCGCCCGCTCGACATCATTCTGGACAAAATCAGAATCGATTGGGGCGATGGCACCCAGAGCCTCGGCACCCTGCATCGCAGCGGCGACCTGGCCGGCGGCGAGTACGACGTGCTCGGCACGCATACTTATGCGGTCACCGGGCAGTACAAGGCTCGGGTCGTAGTCACGACGAAGCCGGCAGGATCCTCGCTCCCGAGCGGCACGGCCGCCGCTTTCACCAGCACGATCACTGTGGGCGATCTCTTCGTCGCGGTCTGAGCACGCATCCACCTGTCCTACGGCGATGGCGCGTATGCCTTCGTCGGGCTGCGGGAGCCAGTGCGTCAAGTTCAACAATTCTCGGCGGTGATGCAGCGGCAATTAGTGGCGGCGACGCAGACCGAGGCCGGGGGCACCAATCGGCACTCCGGCACCCGGGTCGGGGCGCGCGGACGCCGGCATGATCTGGCTCCTGAGTGTGTGGGTCCATCCAAGGCATGAGATGAGGCTCGGCCGGCCGAGCCCGGTACAGGCCCAGTCGCTCCACACCCGACAGTTTTCGCCAAGATGCGATGGGCGCGTTCACCGGGGCTCATAAACCGCGTGAGCTAGTACAACCTATTGCGGCGTGCCCCCCAAAGCGTTGAGTATACGTGGCAATAACGAGGGCGCTGTGCGGTACCGGTCGACCTTACTTTCCTACGGCGATAATCGTGAAGGAATCGGGCACCATTTGGCCTCGCCCGCCATTTCGTCGACCGCCGGCTTGGGCACCCGGTGCGGGCTGAGTCGCGGCGGCCGGAGCGGCGTATTCGGCCGCGATCAGCAGTATGCGATTTGTCTTTGTATCCAAGGTGCAGGTCTTGGCGCCGCGCATCGTTTTCACGGTCTGCTCCACTTCGAAACTCGTCGGGCCGCTTTCTTTAATGACCGTCAAAGTGCCATCACCTTGTGAACTGAACGCCTCCGCGGTGTTCGCGTTGAAACCGCCGCCATCGACGCCCGTGCCGATCGGCAGGCTTGCGATGATCTTGCCGTCGTCGGCATTCAGAACCACACACGATTGCGGATCGTGACAAAAGGCGAACAGGATTCGATTTTTGATGTCCAGGCCCAGCCCGGCGGGGCCGCTTCCTTTGCCGCCAAGCTCATAGTGACCGGTGACCTTCATCGTGTTGGCGTCCACAACAGCGATACTGTCCTTGTCTTCGACGTCGATATAGACATGGCCTTTGCCGTCGCTCTGTCCCTGCTCGGGTGCACCGCCCAAGTCGATCGTGCCGGTGATCGCGCCGTCCTTGCCGTCGATGACAGTGACGTTGGGTGCCCGGTGACTCAGTACGTAGATCCGCTCGGTGGCCGGTTCGAACAGGATGCCATCCGGATTCCCTTGGACGGGGATGGTTTTAAGGACGGCCAGCGTCTTGGTGTCGAACATTGCCACTGGATTACTACTGGAAAAACCGTGGCCGGATCGTGGGTCGACCGCGACGCCGCGGGCGCCGCTGGTGAGGGGAATTTCGCCAGCCGGCTTGAGGGTATCCAGGTCGAAGACGTCGACGCGTGATTTCGCGTCGCTGCCACGTCCGGCGGATCGCGGAACGTATAGCTTCCGCCCCTCGGCATCGGCAAACACGTAATCAAACCCGCCTGCTCCACCGACCTTACTGGTTGTTACGACTTTATAGCCCGCATCCGTCGGTGCCGTCTGGCCCCGGACCGACGGCGCGAGCATTGAAACGCCGAGTACGATAAGAACGCCGGATAGCCGCATGAGAATCTCCTCAGATTGAATCGAAGGGCCGTATATCGAGCTTGCTTAGATTCACCTCTTCTACCACTCTTCCGCGCTACCGGCACCTGCCGAAGGACATTGCTGCCATCGTATGGCGCGCATCATGCCCCTGATGGGTCATCCTGTCTCGCTGCGGTCAACGGTCGACCGATTGTCCACCCATCCCGGCGAAAGCTGCGGCTTAGTAACTCGAAACAGATCTTGGTTTTCGAATCAAACCGCCGGACGGCCATCGACAATTCCGCCCGAAAGACGAACGGGTTTAATTCGGTAACAGGATTTCGAATTGGGTTGGCCACTTAACCATGCTCTGACCAGCAGGGTTAAATATCCGCGAAATAAACACCGTTGGCGAATCGCTTCTAACGACTCGGTGAGCGGGGTAGTTTGAGAAATGCCGATTTGCGCATGCAAAGCAAGATTGCGCATTGCCGCGACTTGCCAGAGGTGACATCGTAGATCACGCGGTTGGGGCCGGTTCGTAGCGGAAGACGGTCGCCCAGGCGTTTTTCCACGTCGTTGACTTCAATTTGTTAGACCGACAGCCATTTGGTCGCGTTGCGACCGTTGCGCCTGTACGCGTCACACGTTATCTGGGAGGAATTCATGTCGTCCAATCTGACATCAGCCTGGGCTGCTGGCATTCGTAATGCAATTCTAGCCCACGCCGTCGCGAGCTCATCCGGGGCCGTGATCAAGTCACGCCGCGCGGGCCGGGTTGTTCGAATGGAAGCAATGGAGTGCCGCCAGTTGCTCACGGCAGTGACGGTCACGAACTTTCAGAGCGGGACCACGGGGCTCGGCATGAAAGGAACAGCTTTTGACGCCTTGGGCAACCTTTGGATCGCCGAACCGGGCACCGGCCTGAACCAAGGCCGCATTGGCGAGGTGCTCGTTCACGGCAACCCGCAGCTCAACATTCCGGCCGGCACGTTTTATCAGTTCAATCTTCCGACCTTGACCAACCGCCCCCAGTGGATCACCGCCGGGTCGGACGGGAACATGTGGTTTACCGAGTCCCCCGGCAACGCCATCGCGCGCATTACACCGGCAGGTACCGTGACCGAATTTCCACTTGCGACGGCGAACAGCAACCCACAGCAGATCATCGCCGCCAGCGATGGCAATTTATGGTTCACTGAGTTTAACTCGAGCAAGATCGGCAGAATTACAACCAGCGGCACCATCACGGAGTTTTCCACGCTCTTCGCGAGTGACGGCCCGCTCGGCCTAACCGATCGCGGTGACGGAAACATCTGGTTCACGGGCTTCAACGGCAATCATGTCGGCTTCCAGGCACTCACCAGTGGTGTCTCGGGGGAGACGACGCTTCCGACTCCAAGTTCCAAGCCATACGGAATCGTCCAGGCCAACGCCGACACCAACCTCTACTTCACCGAGAGCGCCACCGATCAGATCGGCCGCATCTCGGGGTTGTTCAACACCATTCAGGAAATCCCAGTTACGGCCGGATCGGCCCCTGCCAATATCATCAACGGCTTCAATGGAGACCTTTATTTTGCGGAGTACGGCTCCGGCAAAATTGGCCGCCTGAACGCGGCCAGTTTCTCAGTCACGGCAGAATACGGCTTTGGCAACACCGTTGGTTCGAACCCCACGGACCTCAAACTCGGTCCGGACGACAACATTTATTTCACCGAATCCGGCCTCGACCGAATCGGTCGTCTCAACGTGTATGCGGACGCCGACAATTTCAAAGCTCAGGTCACGCCTAACCCCAAGGCCGGCCAGTCGTTCTCGGGCGAAGTGGCAACCTTCACCTCCAGCCTTGCCGACTCCCAGGCCGGCGACTTCCTCGTCAATATCGACTGGGGCGACGGCACATTGCCGACGCCCGGCACCATCGTCAAAGGGGCCGACGGCAAGTTCTTCGTTTCCGGAACGCACACGTACGCCGACGTCACCAACGGTTCGCCGGACACGCTGACGGTAACGCTCACCCGCTCCAATGGCCGCTGGCCGCTGACGGCGTCGACCGCCGTCAATGTCGACGACAATGGCCCGCCCGTGCCGCCCGCGATCTCCATCGGCGACGTGACGCAAAACGAAGGCGATTCCGGAACGTCCGCATACAGTTTCACCGTCACCCGCACCGGCAACCTGTCGGGCGTATCGGTCGTGCAGTTCGCCACCGGCGACGGCACCGCCACCACCGCCGACAGCGATTACCAGGCACAGGCCAACACGCTGACCTTTGCCGCCGGGCAGGTGAGCAAGACGATCACCGTGCTGGTCAACGGCGACACCAATGTTGAACCGGACGAGACGTTCAAAGTGACGCTCTCTTCGCCCACCAACGCCACGCTGGTCACGGCCCAAGGCAACGGGACCATCACCAATGACGATGTCGCGCCACCGCCGCCGCCGACCAGCGTGTCGATCAGCAATGTCATGACTACCGAGGGCAACAGCGGCACGAAGAACTACACGTTCACCGTGACCCGCTCGGGCGACCTCAGTGGAACGTCGATGGTGCATTTCGCTACCGCCGACGGCACCGCCAAGGTCAGCGACAATGATTACGTCGCCAACTCCGGCACGCTGACCTTCGCGGCCGGCCAGGCGAGCAAGACGATCACCGTTGCCGTCAACGGCGACACCAAGGTCGAGATCGACGAGTCATTCCAGGTCAACCTCAGCAGCCCGACCAACGCGTCTATCAGCGACGGCCAAGGCATCGGTACGATCAAGAATGACGACGCCGCACCGGCCAAGCCGAAACTGTCCATCGGCGGCTTCACGGCCACCGAGGGCAACAGCGGGACCAAAGCGTTTACCTTCAAGGTGACCTTGGATAAATCGTCCAACGCGCCGATCACCGTGCATTACAACACTGCCGACGGCACGGCACATGCCGGCAGTGACTACACCTCTGCCAGTGGCACGCTCACTTTTGCCGCCGGCGAGACGTTCAAGATGATCACCATTTATATAAAGGCCGACACGACGCACGAGGCCGACGAAAACTTCTTTGTCTACCTCACCTCGCCCACGAACGCTGATCTTGCGGTCAACAAAGGCACCGGCTTGATCAAGAATGACGACTAAAGCCACTTTCGCCGTGGATGAGGAGGGTTGCGTCGCTGCTCGCTGCCTGGCGGCCCAAGTCGAATGATCGCCCGCCGTATAGCCGACGCTAGTTGTGCGAGAGCTGATCAACGCGAAGGACATCGGAGTCCATCGATGCCGACGCGTAGGATTTGCGTCGGCCGATACGGGTCACTGATTTTCACAACAGTTCCGAAGGATTCGAAGCCCGTCGCTCCCGGGGCACGGTGGTCACCCGATTAGTGGAAGTCGCGGGATGCGACAGCAAACTTCCCGAGCAAATGACCTAAGTCATGCAGCTTGCGGGCATGCACATGAATGA
>JAQGHK010000102.1 GCA_028288875.1 Phycisphaerales bacterium
CCCGTTGGTGGGGGCCACCGAATTGATCTGCCGCACGGCCGAGTGGCTGAGCCGATCAGACTTCAAACCAGTCCGCCCGGGCGTGACGATCCCCGTCATCGCCGCGCCGCTGCTGATCATCGCCGGCGATGCCGACCCGCTGATCAATATCCCAGCCCTGCACGACGCCATCGCCAAACGGCCGGCAACACGTGTATCAAAGCTGGTGGTTCTGCCGGATGTGCCGCACATCATGGCCTTGGCTGCCGACCCGGACGGGTATCGCGAGCGACTCTCGGATTTTCTCGCTATCGCCTCCGAAGCGGCGGCCTAGCGAGCTTTGCGCAACATAGCCGGTGGCATTTCGTGTGTTGAATTGTCAAAGTTAAAAACGCGGCCAATCCCCTCATTTGCCAGCACGGATTTAACATTCTAAATCGTAAGGTGTTCGTAGAATCAAATGATGCAGGCGTGGCACGACGGACAACTTGATCTCGACCCCGCCCGTCCGCTGGACGTGTCGCTCAAGGCCGTCCCCGCCAAGTGGGCCGTCTACCTGATGAGCGATGCCGACGATCGGCCGGTCCAGATGCTTTGCGTGAAGAACCTTCGCGCGAGCCTGAAACGCCGGCTAAACGAACCCGTCGAAGCCGGGCCGAGCAAGCGCGTGGATTACCGCGATTTAGTCCGCCGCGTGCGATGGAAGCGCGTCGACAATCCGCTGGAATCTGACCTGGCGTTTCTAGACGTCGCCCGCATCGTATTCCCCGATTCGTGGAAGAAGATCGTCACCCGCCGGGCCGTCTGGTGGCTGCACATCGATCCGGATGAACCGCACCCGCGCTGGCGCGTGACCGAAGAGCCGTGCTGCGATTGCGGCTACACCTTCGGCCCGATCCAGGAAAAAGGGCAGGCCACCCGGCTGGTAGAAAAACTGGAAGACCTGTTCGATCTCTGCCGCTATCACAACATACTGGTGCAGGCACCCAGCGGCGTGCCGTGCGCGTACAAAGACATGGGTAAATGTCCCGCGCCGTGCGACGGCAGCGTGTCGATGCAGCAGTACCGATCGCTGGTGGACTGGGCCGTGCAGTGCCTGGCCGACCCGGGTGGCGAGATTGATCAGCAGATCGAACGCATGCAGGCCGCCGCGGGCGAGATGAAGTTTGAACTGGCCGGGAAGATCAAGCAATTCATCGACGGCCTGAAATCACTGACGGCGACCGATTGGCGTTTCGTTCGCCCGGCCGGCCGGTTCGCGTTCGTCAGCTTGCAGGCGGGGCCGGCGAAGGGGAAAGTGAAGCTGATCCACGTGACGCTCGGCGGCTGCGTGGAACAACTCGGCCTGATCGCGGAGCCGAAAGAGTTTCCGGAACTGCCGCCCGCCGTGGAAGCCAGCGCGAACACGGCGCAGATCGACGCCGACCGCCTCGGCCTGATCGCCAGCCACTTGTTCAACCCAAAAACCGGCGGCGTGTTCCTGCCGGAATCGCAATGGACCCGCACCGCCCTTGCGGCCGCCTATCGCACCATCGGCAAGCAGGCCGTCGAAAAGCCTGCCGATGAGGACGAAGGCATCGTCAAGGAAGCCACCGTCGGCGCTGGCCAAGGCGCCTGAGCCGCCTCGGCTTTGGATAGGCAGGGCGCTTACGGACGCGGCGTCGCCCACGCGCGGTATTCCCAAGGGTGTAAATCGATCATCGCACCCGCCGCCGCGGGCTGGGAAGTGCCCAGCACCGGATGCAGGCCCGCGACCTCTCTGGGCACTACGGCCTTGGCGGTCTGAGCGGATAGGTTCATCAGGACGACGACGCGATCGCCAGCGCCTTCCCGCTGAAACGCCAGCACTGTTCCGTTGTTGCTGCCGTCGATGAACGATACTGGCGACACCGTCGCCCCGACCCACAACGCGGCGTGTTCGCGCTTCAAGTTGGTTAGCGACCGGTACAGATCGGCGGCCGGATCATCACGCCACTGGATGGGGTCGTGCTCGAAGAAGCTTAAGCGGTGTTCCGCGCCGCCGCTTTCCTGGCCGTTGTAGATCAGGGGCAGACCGGGCAGCGTGAAGGTCAGCACGGCAAAGGCCGGCGCGCCGTCGCCGAGTTGTTCGCGGGTCGTGCCTTCCCAACTGTTTTTGTCGTGGTTCGAGGTGAAGAACAGCCGGTAGCGTCCCGCCGGCACGATCTGCTGCTCGGCGCGGATGAAATTGCAGAGATCGGGAACCGACTTGCTCCCTTTGAGGATGCCTTCGGTGTTGGCGGGCAAGTTCCAAGCGTACGCACTGTCGAACGCGTAGTTCATCAGTTCGGGCTTGTCGCCCTCGGCCAGCAGGTAGACGGGCTTGATCGCCCGCAGCGCGTCGCGGGCCTCGCACCAGAAATCCAGCGGCACCCACTCGGCCGTATCGCAGCGGAAGCCGTCGACACCGACATCGCGGACCCAGAACGCCATCGCATCGATCATCGCCTTGCGCAAATCGGCGTTGGCGTAATTCAGGGCCGCCACGTCCTTCCATTCCGGCAGAGGATGAACGAGTCGGCCGCTGGCGTCATGCTTGAACCAGTCGGGATGCGACTTAACCCAGGGATGTTCGAGCGCCGTGTGATTGGCGACCCAGTCCAGAATGACATGAAAACCCATGCCGTGCGCCTCGGCGATCAACGCTTTGAACTGCTCCAGCGTGCCGAATTCAGGGTTGAACGCCGAATAATCCTTCACAGCATACGGGCTGCCGAGCTTGCCGGACCGGCCTTCGAGGCCGATCGGGTTCACCGGCATGATCCAAAGTATGCCCACGCCGAGCGCCTTCAGCCGCGGCAACTGCTTCTGCAGCCCGGCCACATCCCCGCTGGCGGAAAACTGCCGCAGATTTACCTCGTAAACCGCCTGATCCTTCACCCATTCCGGTGCGGCCGGGAAGGGCGATGCCGCCTGAACCGCGGCCGAGGAACTAAGCAACATCAGGACCAGAAACCCCATCCCGGAGAAATGGGAACGCCAGTTGGAACGTCGTGACTTCATCGACAAGCCCTCCTCCGGCGATTGCTCGCCAAGACTTCGATCAGACGTACGACTCTTCAATCTATATCAAGCAGTTATATCTTCGCCGGAGCCGTCAAACGTCCCTCTTTTGCACTTCCTCCAGCCCGCGCCGGCGCTTGGGCGGTGGACTCGCCCTGGAAGAAATCCGGCTTCCCCGGCTGCAGGCAGAGGGGGCCTTTCCATGGCTCATCGCCGGTGAACCAGTCGAAGCACTGCCGCAGCAGCTTGGACAGGTCCGGCGTATTCAGCCCGGTGACCGATGGCTTCATGAATGTCGCCGGCGATTCAATATTGACCGCGCAGACCGAAACGTCCTTCCCCACAACCAGTCCGCGATCCCAGCACGCCCGCATCGCCCCGACGGCCGCCGGGAACGTCGTGCCGACGAACGCCGTCGCGCTCAGCCCGCCGCGATCGATCAGTTGCAGCATCGCCTCGTAACCAGCGGGCGTCGGGTCGGTGAAGGATGGGGCGGGGTTTTCGTGCAGTTCGCCGACTACGCCGTGGCGGTACGTCCAGTCGCGCCACAATTGGATGCGGCGTTCGATTTCCGGGTTGTGAACATGGGCACTGATACAGTCGATCCGCGTATGACCTAACCGCTGAAGATGCTCAAAAACCTGCGTAATATGGGCATCGGGAAAGAGCTGGATCGATGGAATGCCGCGCTCGCAGAAGTTCAAATCGAGCGATACCACGCGGTTATTCTGAAGCGCGCTCAGAATGTGGTCCGGCACATTCAGGGAGACGGGAATCACGATCGTGCCGACTTGGTTGTTAAGCGCGCTGACGACCATCGGATCATCCCAATGCGCGTACTGCACCAGCCGCACGCGCAGGCCGTACTGGTCGGCTGCTTCGGACACCATCCAGCAGAGCTGGGTAAGGAACGCGGATGCGTAGGCCGGGTAGAGCAGCAGAATCTGGTTGAGCGACGCATTGCCCTGATAGCTGGGATTAACGTCCAAGGCCCCGTTGCTGCGACGCACCAGGACATGGCGATCCAGCAGGGCAAGGACCGCCTTGCGGGCCGTCATGTGGCTGACGCCGGTTTCCTCGGCCAGTTTGCGTTCGGGCGGGATCGAATGCAGCAGGTAATCGCCGCGACTGATCCGCCGCTCGATCACCGACATCACCTTTAGATATTTTTGAGCCTGCGCCACGGGAACCCTCTCGCGGTGAAAAATAATCTTGACAGGCCCAATGTACCAGCTTAAATTCCTCATGCTATAACAAAATATTATAGCATGGCCGTTCTTAAGGGGGCGGCTAGAGGTGGGTGGGGACAAGTGGCGGGTTTCGGCGAGTGCTTCGCAATCGCACGAGGGTGTCTGAATCGAAGACTCGGCCTGCCAGTGCACTTCTTGGAGGAGAGCTATGGGCAACAGCGTTTTACGCCGCAGTGCAATGCTGCGAGTGGCGACGATATTTTCTTCGATAGCCGCGTTCGGTTTCGCCGGGCAGGCGCAGGCCGCCGTCTATGCGGGCAACGGCGCAACAGGCTTCGGCGGGCCCGTCGGCCAAGGCAGCTTGGCCGTCACCGACAATGGTGCCGGCAATGTCACGTTCGCCTTCACGCCGTCGGCCGGCCATCCATCGGGGCTCGATGGAAACAACCTTGTGATCTACCTGTCAACCGGGGCTGCCGGTTTGACCGACACGCAGTCGCTCACCGATACCGGCACGCCGCACGGCAGCGACAACGGCCACACCGCCATCAGTGGCTACAACAACTTCAACAACGGTGGCGACGTCACGCCATCACGTACGGTGATCGCCTTCCCGACCGGGTTCCAGGCGACGTATGCTTTCTCCTTCGCTAACGCGTACGACGGTCTGTTCCAGTTGCCGACCGACAACAGCGGCAACCTCGCCTACATCACCGGCGCGGCCCCGGTTGCGAACAACAACACGCTGACAATGCCGCTGTCGACAATCGGCCTGACGCAGGGCCAGAGCTTCTCTTTGGTCGCGACTTATCTCGACGGCAGCTCGGCCTATCGGTCGAATGAAACGATCGGCGACGCATTGATCAACGGCACGGCCACCAGCCTGACTGCCGTCGGCAATCCGGGTTTTAACAACCTGATCACGTTCACGACGTCGCGTACCTACAGCACGACGGCCGTGCCCGAGCCGGGCAGCCTGGCCGTGCTGACGATCGGCGGCCTGATGGCCGGCCGTCGTCGCGGGAGCCGTTGAAACCTGCCTTTTGCCGCGGTCTGGCGATTGATCGTCGCAAGGCCGCCATTCGTCGGCCTTGGGCGCACCGCCACTCGATACGCCCGGGCCGGCATCGGTTTGAAAGACGCGGAGGTCTTTATGCAGACTGCTTCCCGAATCGTGCGCGGCGGCTTCACGCTGGTCGAATTGCTGGTGGTGATCGGCATCATCGCGCTGCTGATTTCCATCCTGCTGCCGGCGCTGAATAACGTTCGCGAACAGGCCAGCGCGCTCAAATGCCTGTCCAATGTCCGCCAGCTCGGCATGGCGACGGTCATGTTCGCTCAGGACCACAAGGGCTACATGCCCACCTGCTCGGACGACAGCCTGGCCAAATTCAACGACCCGCGAAAGATCAAATTCGTCTACCGCAACAGCGGGGCACTGGGGGGATCGGTCTTCGATTCTTACAGTTCGCTTGCGCCGTACCTTGGTACGAAACTGGGCGACAACAACTCGTTTATGAATCTGCCGAACGGGCAGTCGAAAGTATTCACCTGTCCGAGCGACATCTGGCAGGACGGCTCTTCCTCGGCCGGCTATGCGATCGTGAACAACGTGATTGCGCCCGCGAATGATCCGATGGGCTACTTCCCCGTGTCCTACGGCGTCAATGCCGACATCGCCTGCCTGTCGGATCAATATCACATTGGCCGCATGGGTCCGCCGCCGGCGGACCAGGTGTCAGTCTCCGGTGGGCCGAGCTACAACGGCGCGAATGAGCCGCTGAATTGCCAGCTCAATCGCGTCTACCGCGCGTCGGAAGTGCTGATGTACGGCGACTGCTGTACCCGCGCCAGCAACAACAATAATTCGATCCTCTATCGCAATGATTCGCTCTACTACACGACCGACTATCTAACCGCTGCCGGCGTGCCGAGCGGTAAGTCGCTCTGCACGTTGGAGTCGACGCTGAAGTACTCATACTTGGCCGGCAAGCTGCCGATCAAAGCGACCGGGCTTCCCAGCCAGATTGCCGGCAACAAGGCACGGCACCGTGGCGATCGCATCAATATCGTCTTCTGCGACGGCCACGCCGAGGGCGTGCTGCCGCAGGATTACGGCAGGGTCCGGATCTCGCCGTATCCGGAAGTTTTCCAGCCGTAACGACGTTGGTCCTGTCTAAGCCTATTTCTTCGCCGGCTGGGTCGTCTCGACTTCTTCCGGCCGAAGCGTGTAGGCGGTGAGGCGGGGCTGGCCGTCGATGAAGACCCAGTCGCCGGAGAAGATCTGCACCGTCTTTTCGAATGGCAGCCGGTACTCCACCTGAACGCCGTCGACGTGAGGCAGGGGCTTGCCCGCGTATGCGGCGATGTCACCGGTGAACGTGCCCCATTGGGCGAACTGCTCGGCCGTGTCGGTGAGCTTGTCGATATCGATGGCGTCGGTCGTCAGCGCCTTGGCGTCGCGAACATTGCCGCTGCCGACGAGCATGATGAACTTTTTCGTCGCGTTCACCGCCGGCACGGCCCTTTGGCGGGCGCGGCCTTCCAAAAGCGCGCCGATCAGCATTGCCCAGATGAACAGGCTGCCGATGCCAAGCACCACGGCAAAGAACGCGCGGCCGCGGCCGGCGCCGCCGCTCACTCGCGACTTATTGCCCGCGATCAGCCCGGCCACAATCGCCACCAGCCCCACGCCGGGGATGATGGACAGCAGGCCGGCCGCAATCGCCACGTTGGCGGCACGGTTGGTGGGCAGGGCCGGCGAAGTGGGCGAATCCATCTCGGTCATTGCAAATCCAGTTCCGTAAAACTCCAGCCATTCCCGTCGAGCGCGAGGCGGACATACACCGGCCACTTGCCGTGCTCGAAAATGGCCTCCCCTTGATACTCGACGCCGAAGACGTCGTCGCGATTGGAGAACCGCGCGTGCTTAATGACCACATCCCGACAGGTGCCCAGCGGCCGGGTGACCTGGGCCAGTTCCTTCGCCCGGGTGTTGCCGATGCGGTAGGGCGAATTCGGCCCTTCCAGGTTCCCCGCGGGTAGGCGATTGATCAGATCCACCGTGGTAGCCCGCCGGCCGTTCGCGACGGCCATCGCACCATCTTCCCAGATCCAGATCGCCCCCGCGATCATTCCCACCAGCCACGCCACGCCGAGGGCCGTCCCGACGATCGCCATCCGGCGACCGGTTTTGGGATACCAGATCAGGCTGATGACTCCGGCGACGATCGCCACCGGGGGCGTGAACAGTACAAAGCCGCCCACGCCGCTCAGCAGGCTCGCGACAGCCCAGGGATTGGTCGATTCTTGAGATTCGTCGCTCGTGGCTGAAATAGGCATCTGCTCAATCGACGTTTAATTCGGTCACGCGCAACGGCGGGCCCCCGGCGGCCTTCTGGGGGCCGGTGCTGACTGTCGCGGTAAAGCCCTTTTCGCCGGCGGTTTCGAACGTGGCGGTGCCTTTGACGTGAATGTCGTCCGTGCCGTTATTCTTGGTGGTCGTAATGGAGTTAAGCGACACCGACAGGTCGGTGCACTTGCCGTAGCCCTTCAGCCGTTCGGACAGCGCGGCGGCTTCGTCGTCGGTCAGTGTGGAAAACTGCTTGGCCTTGGTCGGATCGCCGGCGACCAGCGCGTTGATCGTGTCGATCGCCGGCTGCTTCGCGGTGGCAACGACCTTTTTAAAGCCCCAGTAGGCCGTGCCGCCAGCGCCAAGGGCGCCGACGATCCAGAGGATGCCGAGGAGCAGCCCGGTGATCGCCATCCCCCGGCCACCGCTCTTCTTGCTCTGGCCGATGCCGATCAGGCCCGTCACGATCGCCACCAGCGGCGTAATGATAAAGCACCCGATGATGCCGGTAATCAGGCTGACGATCGCCCAGACGTTGGCCGGCTGCCGCTGCGGCTGCTGGGCGTAGATCACCAGGGGCGGCGGAACGGGCGGGGGGAATTGGCTCATCGGATCGATCTCCTGTTATGGCAATGGTGTCGGCCGCTCAGGATACTGCCAATGCACCACTTCACGCGATTCCGGCCAGAATTTGTGCCGACCGCAGGGTATTTCGCAGCAGTACCGCCACCGTCATCGGGCCGACGCCGCCGGGGATGGGGGTCAGGTGGCCAGCGACTTCTTTGACGGCGTCGAACGCGACATCGCCGACGGTTTTCATCGTGCCGTCCGGCTGGGCGACGCGGTTGATGCCGACGTCGATCACGCAGGCCCCGGGTTTCACGTGGTCGGCGGTAATCAGTCCGGCCTTCCCCGCGGCCACCACCAAGATGTCCGCCCGCTTCGTGTGTAGTTTCAGATCGCGCGTGCGAATGTGACAGACGCTCACCGTGGCCATCTTTTCCAGCAACATCATGGCGATCGGCTTGCCGACGATATGGCTGGCCCCGACGACCACCGCCTCGGCCCCTTCGACGGGCACACCGGCGTAATCGATCAATTCCAGCGCAGCCATCGCCGTGCAGGGGGCGATCACGACGCGCCGGTAAAACACGTAGCCGATGTTCGCCGGCGAGACGCCTTCGACGTCTTTGACGACGTCGATCTCGTATTGCACGCGGGCCACGTCAATGTGATGCGGCAGCGGCATGTGCAGCATGATGCCGGTGACCGTCGGATCGACGCTGAGCCGTTTTACTTCCTGGCGCAACTCACGATTGGAAATGTCTTCCGGCAGCGCCAGCAGCGTGTAATCGATGCCGATCTTTCGGCACCCCTCTGCCTGCCGCTCCGCATACAACTCGGCCGCGGGCGTGCCGCCGACGAGGAGCGCAACCAGGTGCACGGGTTTGCCGATGGAGCGCAAGTGCGCAATCCCCGCCGCCGTCTCCGCCCGAACCTTCGCCGCCGCGGCGGTGCCATCGATCAGCATTGCTGCCATAGACGGGCGGATGATAGCGAAAATCCCGCCGAACGCCGAAGGAGGATGACGGGATTGAAGAGACGCAGAAACCCACGGCGCGGGAAGTGAATTATTGGGTCGCACGGTTGGTCTACTCGCCAGCGACGAATCCACGGCTTGCGCCGTGGCGTTCCAAATCTGCCTCGCGGTGCCGTGCGTCTCTACTTCGCCGTCGCCTGCTCCGTCACTACGTCGTGTACGAACTTCAGCTTGTCGATGGCCGGTGAAGACAGCACGAACGGGTAGGCATCCGGTACACCCAGGCCGCGATTGAGGCTGTTGAGGACGTAGGTGAGCGGGCCCCAGGCCTTCATCATTTTCTTGAATGGGACGTTCTCGTCCTTCACCGGATCGGGCATATCCTTTGCGGCCGGCTCGTCCTGGCGCGAAGGGCGGATCTGGATGCCGCAGTCGCTGGCGGTTTCCAGTGTGTCGACGATGTGCAGGTAATGGGCCCACGTCTCGGCCCAGTCTTCCCAGGCGTGCGTGGTGGCGTATTCACTGACGAAACTGTCCTGCCAGTTGGCGGGCGGGCCGTTCTGGTAGTGCTTCTGCAGCGCATCGGCGTAGTTTTCCTCGTCGTTGCCGAATAGCTTGCGAAACGCATCAAGGCGGGCGGGGTTCGGCTTGATCAACACGTCCCAGTAGTAATGGCCGACCTCGTGGCGCATGTGGCCGAGCAGGGTGCGATAGGGCTCGTGCATTTCATTGCGGCGCTTCTCCCGAACGGCGTCGTCGGCCTCGTCCAAGTTCAGTGTGATGACGCCCTCGGCATGGCCGGTGAGGACACGGGGGGCGTTCGGGTCGGTCGGGTCGGCTAGGAATTCGAACGTCAAGCCGTTCTGCGGGTCTTCGGTCTTGTTCGCCGTCGGCAGGCCGAGGTGACGCAGCGTGTAGAGCAGCCGGCGTTTGGCGACTTCCAGCTTGTACCAGGCCATCTTGTTGCCTTCGACGGTGAGGTCGGGGATGGTCCGCGTCAACCGGCAGGCCTGGCAGAGGGCGTTCGGATCATTGGCGTCGATAGCCCAGTTGCAGACTTGCTGCGTCGCGTAGTTGTCACACAACTTGTAGGTCTTTCCCTTGGCGGCGGGCACGGGGCTGGTCCAAGTCCCGCCATTCGTCCCGCCATTCATTGTGCCGTCGCCGACAGCATCCAGCGAGGCCACGCCGCCGAGGTCAGAGATGTACGCCAAGGTGCGTTTGCAATGCACGCACTGGGTGTTCTCGAAGAAGATGAGTTGGTCGCAGTGGTCGCAGTGAAAGGCTTTCATGGATTCCGTTTCGCTTTCGTGGCGGAAAGTCTAGGCGTGCAAATCTCCGGGAAGCCATTAATTCTCGATGATGCTCACCGCTGCGACGCTTCGATTAGCAAGGCACCGAGGTCGAGCGCATGGCTGAACATCGCCAACTCGCCGCCGGCCGTCCGGGGCCATTGTTCCTGCGGGCGATCGCGATAGAGTTCCACACCATTCTGATCCGGATCGCGCAGATAGATGGCCTCGCTCACGCCGTGATCGGCCGCGCCGTCGATCTCGATCTTGTTCTCCATCAACCGCCGCAGCGCATCGCCCAGCGTCGGCCGATCCGGATAGAGGATGGCCGTGTGATACAGCCCCGTACTGCCCGCCGGCGGCGGCGAGCCGCCGAGGCTTTCCCATGTATTCAGGCCGATATGGTGGTGATACCCGCCCGCCGAAATAAACGCCGCCTGCCGGCCGAATTTCTGCATCAGCTCAAAGCCCAACACGCCGCAGTAGAAATCGAGCGCCCGCTGCAGGTCGGCGACTTTCAGGTGGACGTGGCCGATGCGGACGGCGGGGGAAATAGCGGGCGTTGCCATGCGAAGAGTCTATGCGATGCACAGGCTAGTCGGCATCGCTCGGCTCGGTCGATTGTTCTACGACCGGTCCTTCGTCGCCCATGCTCGACGGCCGGTATGCTGTTCGCGTCATCCAAGGTTCGATTTTCAGATTGGTTAGCCAATCTTTGACCGTCGGAATCCAACCGAGGTCATCGCGCACATGCTGCTCGCCAATTTGTCGGACAGGAATTTCGCGGCCATCAATATTGCGTATGGTGATACCGAAGAGCCGTTCGCACATAAAAATGCCTTCGGTGTGATGACGAAGAGCACGGTGTCGAAGATCCGAAAGATGGGCCTTGGATTCATCAAACCATGAATGAATCGCCACATAGTCTTCGGCGCAACCACCGAATAACTTCGCCGAGCGAACTGCGTGATGATACGGATGAGCCACCGTAACGGCCTCAATTACGTAAACGTGCTAGTCGGCGGTTGTTCGGCTCTCGGGTCATCTATCATTTGCCCAGTGATGAGGTCAGCGATGAATGCGCCATACATCGAATACTCACCCGTTCCGTAGCCATCGCCAAGCAAGGCACTGGCGAGCGCGTCGGCCAACTCGTCAAATGCCATGGAGACGACGTCAGTATCACTCAGTTTTGCGTAGTAGCTGGCCGCGTCGTCCCAATGGCTTGCCTGAGGGCCGGTGACGGCGGCTCGCAGGGCTGCTGAATCTTTCGATCCCAATCGGGCGGCAACGGCTTTCGCAGATTCTATTTTTCCGTCCTTGCCGATGAAGGCATCGCCATGAGCGAATCCTTCGTCATGCCCGCCGTCGTAGTTAACCCTGAATTGCATAAAGCCCGTTGCCAGTACCGTCGCCATCGCCGCCGCGGCTACGCCTGTCAACGCTTTAGGGTCGAACGACAGCCGCTTGGCGCCGTACTGTTGTGGCGTCAAATATCCGAACGGCAATGCGGCCCGTGCCGCCTCGATTTCCTCTTCGGCCGCATCCATATCGAACTCAAAGTCGGACTCATCGCGAATGAAAGGCATTGATTCTCCGTGCTATCAAAACCGCCGCGCGATTTATCGCGCGTATTCCACACTCCGCACCTCGCGCAGCACCGTCACCTTGATCTCGCCCGGGTACGTCAAATTTGCTTCGATCTTCTTGCTGATATCGCGGGCCAGCTTCGCGCTGGTGCGATCATCCAGCATGCGGGCATCCGCGATGACGCGGACTTCGCGGCCGGCCTGGATGGCGTAGGCCTGGCGGACGCCGTCGAAGCCGGTGCAGACTTCTTCGAGGTCTTTGAGACGCTTGATGTAACGCTCCAGGCTTTCACGACGGGCACCCGGGCGGCTGGCGCTGATGGCGTCGGCGGCCATGATGAGGATCGTGTACGGCGTGGTCGCCTGCACGTCGCCGTGGTGGCCGGCGGCGGCGTTGAGGACGGCCTCGGGCTCGTTGAGTTTCTTGAGGAACGCGGCGCCGATTTCCGGGTGGCCGCCTTCCTGTTCGTGGTCCATGGCTTTGCCGATGTCGTGCAACAGGCCGGCGCGGCGGGCGAGTTCGCCGTCGAGGCCGAGTTCATCGGCCATCATCTGGGCGAGGTACGCCACTTCCTGCGAGTGCTTCAGCACGTTCTGCCCGTAGCTGGTGCGGAAGCTCAGGCGCCCGAGCAGTGGCAACACCTGCCGCGGCAGGTTCGGCAGGTGCGCTTCTTCGAGCGCGGCCTTGCCGATCTTGATCAGGTTCTCTTCCATCTCCGTCGTCACCAGCGTGCAGATTTCCTCGATGCGGGCCGGGTGGATGCGGCCATCCTGTACGAGGCGATCCAAGGTGATGCGGGCGATCTCGCGGCGGACCGGGTCGAAGCAACTGACCACCACCACGCCGGGCGTATCGTCGATAATGACGTCGACGCCGGTGGTCTTTTCGAACGCGCGGATGTTGCGGCCTTCACGGCCGATGACCCGGCCCTTCATGGCATCGTCGGGGATGTTCACGGCGCTGACCGTGTGGTCGGCCGTCTGCTCGGCGGCGTAGCGCTGGATGCTCTGGAGGATGATCTGGCGGGCCTTGCCTTTGCCCTCTTCCTCGGCCTGCGCGACGTACTTTTGAACGATCTGGCCCACCTCGCCGCGGCATTCGTTTTCGATCCGACCCAGGAGCATGTCTTTGGCGGATTCGGGCGACAGATTGGTGATCGAGAGCAGGCGGTTGCGCTCTTCCTTCAACAGGTCGGCCAGCTCGGTCTCCTGCTGCTGGACGATCTTGGCCTGCTTGGCGAGCTTGGCGTCGAGATCGTCGAGGTTGCGCTCTTTGACGGTCAGCGTATCGAGCTTGCGATCGACCTGGGTCTCGCGTTTATCCAGCCGCATTTCGTGCTCTTCGAGCTTGCGACGGCTGGCGGCCAGTTCCTTATCGATGATTTCCTTGGCCTTGAGCTGCTTCTGCTGGGCGGCGATTTCGATTTCGCGGGCTTTGGTTTCGGCTTCCAAGGTGGTGTTCTTGGCGGTTTGCTCGGCGGTAATTTTAGCTTGGGAAATGAGGCTGCGACCGGCGAAGGCCAGCACGCCGTAAAGTCCGGCGGCCCCGGCAACCAGACCGATCAATAGTCCGACTACGTAATCCATGACACGTCCTCCACACGTCGGGCCGGCGAAACGAATTCGCGCATCGGCCCGGTTAGGCCAGTGGATCGGTTAAGGATCGGCTACAGCAGCGGTTATGAGCGACCGGGGACCCAGAAGCTGGGTCGTCGCGGGGGTAGGACGGGCGGGTCGCGTGCCAAAGTACGCAGACCGGGCCCCGACTGATCGGGGCGAAGTGTGTCCGTATGAAAACGGGGCCGGATCGATACCGCCGCCCTGGCGACCCGCGGGGCGGGCCTCCGGAGGACAGCAAGCCGCAGCCAGACCAATGCGTTCATCAGCGCAAACAATATCTGCGCGAAAAACGCGGCCTGGAGCAACCAAATTGGGGTATCGATGAAGACCCTGCTCATGTTTATAAACCCCCGCAGCGCCAACAGATGGGCCACGGTCCTCTGCCAAAGCCGATCCAAGGCCTGCCGGCGATCCACTGTCAGTCCGGCGAGCCGAAAATCGTACCCCGTAGTCTAACGGCGCTTCGGACGATTGCCAACATGCGCGAGGCGCGCAAACGGGCCGATAAGGCTGTCATCCGGGATTAATCCCGCATTCAATCCCGGTGCTGCGGAATCACCAGCCGCTCGATCGCCTCGGCTAGCGTGTAGTGCGTAAACCCGTCCTGCGGGGCCGGAGATGCGGCCCCGATCAGCGTGGCCGCGGTGCTGATCGCCAACGCAATCGCCGTCGCCGTCCAGACCACCGGGCCGTGCCGGCGGCGCAGCCACGCGCCGGCCCAGAGCAGCAGGGCGGGCGCGACGATCACCAGCCGCGGTGCGGCAAAACCCGTGTCGATGGCGTCGGTGCGGACGACCATCTTGTAAATCAGGATAACGACAAGGGTTGCGACCGTTCCGCCCGCCAGCACCTTCATCGCCCGCGGCCAGTGGCGGGTCACGACCATGCCTGCCCCCGCCAAGCCGAACAGCAGGACGGGGAAATGGCTGAGCAGGCCATGCTCGCCGACGGTCAGAGTGATCAGCCGCCCGACCCCGCGGCCGAGCGGGGCCCAGCCGCTGGGGGGCGATTCGGGCTCATCTGGTATCGTCGTGGACGCAGTGGCGACGTGCTCATAAACGTGCCAGCGCGGGGGCAGCCAGTCGCCCGTGATAGCGGGGTTAGACGCGCCGTGCACCGCCAACGGCCCGGCCGCGCCGGCGATCGTGAGAATCACGCCGGCCACCCGCCATCGCCACTGCGTCGCCGCCACCGCCGCCGCGACCAGCACCGCCGCCAGCGACCACGCCGCCATCGGCTCAAACACCGTCGCCCCGGCCGCACAGAAGCCGCCGGCTGCCATCCAGCCGACGGCCATGCCGGGCCGGCGCGATTGCACGAATTGCCCCACGCTGGCGATCGCCGCGATCACGCCCGCGGCCGCCACGGCGTGCGGCAGCAGCACCGTTGCGTACGAAAACCACCCCGTCGCCAGCACACAAGCCAAGGCCAGGCCGAATCGCCATTCTCGCGGAAGTTCAAATAGCCGAGCCGTTCGGTAAATCAGCCCGCCGGCGATGGCCGTCGGCAGCGTGATCGCGAACAGCGTCAGCAGGTAGGTGAACAGCAGCGGACTGACATCCGGCCAGACACCGCCACGCTCGATCGCCCACCCGATGCCCGCCAAGTAAATATCAAACGCCGGCGGGTCCTGAGCGAAGGTGCGTCCTTCGATCCGCAGCACCGGGTCAACCGGCGCAAGCCGCTTTGGATCAATGATCAACGTGCGTTGCATCAGGACCGACCGCACGGCTTCAAACGTCACATGCTCCCGCGGCGACGCCATCCCCGGCGCCCGCAACGGCCGCAGCAACGGCGCGGCGATCAGCAATACCAGGATCGGCCCGGCCAGGGCCCAGGGCCGCACGAGCGGTCGCTTGCGTCGATTCGGCCGCTTCATGCGTGGCGGGATGGTACCGACAACCGGAAGTTTGAACCACGGACCCGGCTTCCCGCCGCGCGATTTGATCCTCTTTCGGCATCCACTACCCTTCCGACCAGGAGACCGCCCATGCCCCAAATCGATATGCCGTTGGAGAAGCTCAAGACCTATGAAGGTCGTAACCCCCGGCCGGCAGATTTTGATCAGTATTGGGACCGGGCCATTGCCGAAATGAAGGCGATCGACCCGAAGGTGGAGCTGAAGCCGGCTGACTTCAAGGTGCCGTTCGCGGAGTGCTTCAATCTCTATTTCACTGGCGTCAAAGGCGCTCGCGTGCACGCGAAATACGTCCGGCCGAAGCAGACGAGCGGCCAAGTGCCCGCCATCTGCGAGTTCCACGGCTACACCGGCCGCAGCGGCGACTGGCATGGCCTGCTGAACCAAACGGCCCGCGGTTACGCGATCGCCTCCTTAGATTGCCGTGGCCAGGGCGGCCTAAGCGAAGACACCGGCGGCGTGCGCGGCAGCACCCACCACGGCCACATCATCCGCGGCCTGGACGATCACCAGGACAAGCTGTTGTTCCGCGATATCTTCCTCGACACCGCCCAACTGGCCGGCATCGTGATGAATCTGCCGGAAGTCGATGGCAACCGCGTCGGCGCCCAAGGCGGCAGCCAGGGCGGGGCGCTTACACTTGCCTGCGGCGCGCTCGAACCGCGCGTGAAGAAGGTGGCGTCAACGTACCCGTTCCTGTGCGACTACAAGCGCGTGTGGGAGATGGACTTGGCCAAGGACGCGTACGCCGAACTGAAAACGTTCTTCCGCCACTTTGATCCGCAGCACGACCGTGAGACGGAAATCTTCACGCGGCTGGGTTACATCGATTGCCAGTATTTGGCGCCGCGCATCAAGGGCGACGTGCTGATGGGCGTCGGCCTGATGGACACGGTCTGCCCGCCGAGTACGCAGTTCGCGGCGTACAACAAGATCCTGGCCAAGAAGCGCGCCGAGATCTTCCCCGACTTCGGCCACGAAAACCTGCCGGGTTTTGGTGACATGGTTTACACGTTTATGAACGGGCTGTAGGCCGGCGGCGATTGAACGGCGCATCTTCGAATAGTGGCACCGAATATTCCCTCTCCCGGGATTGCCGGGAGGTGCCGCAGGCACGCGGGTAGGGTGAGGGCTTCGACCGGGCGGGATCGAACGTCAGCCACGAGCCGGTTCCGGAACAACATCGTCGGAAGCCCTCACCCCAACCCTCTCCCGGCCATACCTGGCGAGGGGGCCAGAGGCCTCGATGTTGAGATGCGCCCCTGCTCTAGTCCGCGCCTTTCGACGCCGCACCTTTCGGCTGGGCCGCTTCGTCGGCGGCGATGCCGGTGTCGTGGCTGGCGGTCATCCACTCGTCGAGCGCGGTGCGTAGCCGGGTGAGATCGGCGGCGTGGGCGGGATCGGCGGCGAGGTTTTTCCACTCATCGGGATCGGCCGAAAGGTTGTAGAGCTCTTCCGCCGGGCGGTGAAGGTACATGTTCACCAGAGTCGCGATCGACGGATCGTTCTTCGCGTGCTCGGCCCAGGACGGCCAGTAGTTCGTGTCCTGCGGGCGGCGGTCGATGTGCGTGTGAAATTCCAGCGACGCGTCCAGGTTGCGGATGTATTTCCAATGGCCGAGGCGCACGGAGCGCGACGGGTAATAGTTGATGTTCCCGTCGCCGCTGTGGCTGGCGAACACGCGGTCGCGGAACTGATCGGCCTGGCCGGCCAGCACCTTCGCGAACGATTGGCCGTCGATGTCGGCGGCAGCGGTTGTGGAATCCCCGCCGGCAATGTCCAACAGGGTTGGTAGCAGATCGATCCAGCTGATCATGGCGCTGGTGCGGCTCGCGGGCTTCGTGTTGCCGGGCCAATCGATAATCAGCGGCACCTGCAGGCCAGCCTCGTAGAGATTCCATTTGGCGAACGGCCATTGGGCGCCTTGATCGGCGCTGAAGACGAACACAGTCTCGGCCGGCAGATATTTCTTCGCGGCCGCCCGGACGAGTCCTAAATCGCTGTCGGCGCGAGAGACGGCGGCGGTGTAGTGCGTGCGGGCTTCCCGCGTCTCTGGCGTGTCGGCGATCTTGGCGGGCAGTGGCGCTTCGGCCGGCGAAAGGTTCGCCTGCTTCGGCCACGGCACGTGCGGGAAGTTTGTCCCGACCAGCAGGCACAGCGGCTTGTCGGATTTGCGGGTGGCCAGCCATTCAACGGCCTTCTCGATGCAGACGTCCTGGTGGTAGTTGAAAAACGCGGCCTGATCGAAGCCGTACGTCTGCACCTGCGCGTAATGAGCGACCTTGCCGAACGCGACCACTTCGTAGCCAAGCCCCTGAAAGTACGCCGGCCATTTTTTCAGATCGGCTTTCGGCCGCTGCTGGTTCCACATCGCGCCGTTGCGCAGGTTGTAGCAGCCCGTCAGCAGGGCGGCCCGGCTCGGAGCGCAGGTCGGCGACGTGGCGTAAGCAGCGTCAAACGTGAGGCCGTCTTTGGCGAGGGCGGCCATGTTCGGCGCGGGGATTTGCGTGTTGCCGTAGGCTGACGAATCTTTCACGGACATGTCGTCGGCGATGAAGAACACGATGTCCGGATGCTTCGGATCGGCCGCGGCCGCGAATGCGGTCAGGGATAGAACGACGCTCAACAAAACAAACAGACGCAACATCGATTCACTCCCGGCCAGCGCGACGGTCCCTGCTCTCGCCGGCCCACCATAGCTCAAGCATCAGCAGGGCGTACAGCCGTTGCGCGTGATCGCGCCGTTCGCTTTCGTGTTCTTCGATCAGCCGCTCGACGACGCTCATATCAAAGCGCGATCGCGCGAACGAACTCGCCGCCAGCACGTGATCGCGCAGCAGACTTTTCAACGGCCCGCGGAACCAGTCGCCGATCGGCACGGCGAAGCCCATCTTCTTTCGCTTGAATACCTCGGCCGGCAGTTCTTTCGCGAAGGCCTCCCGCAGCAATCGCTTCGGCCCGCCGGCGAAGAGTTGGGATTTGCGTAGCGAGTTCGCGTAGGCCAGCACGCTGGGCGACATGAACGGACTGCGGACTTCCAGCGCGTGGAGCATGGAGCAGCGATCGACCTTCGTCAGCAGATCGCCGGGCAGGTAAGTGGCCCGGTCAAACGCCAGTGCCGCTTCGACCGGGCCACCGAAGGTGTACAGGCGCGGGGCGAAGTTCATCGTTGCATCGAAGGTCGGTCGTCCGTGCATGAGCTCGGAAGCCAGTTCGGGGCCGAAGAGGGAGATGTAGCGGTCGTACCGTCGCGTGACCGAAAGGCCGGCGCTCGCCAGCAGTCGGCCGGCCCGGGTGCGGCGGGATTTCGGATGGCCGGCCTCCCACTTGCGCCCGACGGCGGCCAGTGGTTTGAGCAGGCCGATAGGGGCGGCGAGGGCGCGGTAGCGGTCATAGCCGCCGAACAGTTCGTCGCCGCCGTCGCCACTGAGGGCGACGGTCACGTGCTTGCGGGTCTGTTGCGACAGCCAGTGGGTTGGCAGGGCGGAGGAATCGCCGAATGGTTCGCCGAAGACGCTGGCGAGCTTCGGCAGATCGGCGGCGATATCGGGTGTGACGCGGAAGGTCTGATGTTCTGTGCCAAGATGTTTCGCGACAGCCTCGGCGTAACTCGATTCGTCGTAGCGCGGATCGTCAAAGCCGATGGAAAAAGTCTTTGTCGCCCCCGCCACGCCGTTCGCGCGCCGGGCGGCGAGCGCAACGATGCTGCTGTCGATCCCGCCGGACAGAAACACGCCCAACGGCACATCGCTCACCAACTGCGAGCGCACGGCCGACTCAATCACTTCGCGCGTTTCTTTCGGCGACCGTGCCGTCAGCTCGGCCGGCGCGTCGCGCTCGAGATTGAACCATTTGGAGGATGATTGCGACAGCGTGTGCGCCGCCGTGGAGGCCGTTCCGGCGCGCACGATCAACCGCGTGCCGGGGGCCAGTTGGGCGACGTCGCGATAGATCGTCCGTGGCGCCAGCACGTAGCCGTATCGCAGGTAGTGGGCGAGCGATTCATCATCGATCGCCCGATCCCAGTGCGGCCATTCCTTCAGCGCGCCGAGTTCGGAGGCAAACGCCAGATCGCCGTCGCCGGTGGTGAAGTAGAGGGGCTTTTGGCCCATGCGGTCGCGGGCCAGCAGGAGCGTCTGCTCGGCGGCGTCCCAGACGGCCAGAGCAAACATGCCGTCGAGGCGTTCGAGGGTGATGTCCGTGCCCCAGGCGGCGAGCGCCGCCAGCAGTATTTCGGTGTCGCCGGTGGTCCGCCACTCCCGGCCGGGCATGCGCTGCTGGAGCTCGCGGTAGTTATAGATCTCGCCGTTGAAGACGATGGTGTACCGACCATCGGGGGAGCGCATCGGCTGCATCGCCCGTGGATCGGGATCGAGCACGGCCAGCCTACGGAAGGCAAAGCCCATCTGGGCCCGTCCGGCAACCGGCTGCGGCGGCAATAAAGTGATAGTTTCGCCGTCCGGCCCGCGGTGGGCGATGCGGGCCGCCATCCGCCGAAGCGTGGTTTCCTCGACGCGATGGCGTCCGTCCCAGCTGATCGCGCCCGCAATACCGCACATGCCGGCGACTGTACCGGCGCGGCCCGGGATTTGGCCAGTCGTGCGTTTCCACCGCAGCGGCGGTCAGCCGGGTCGTTTCGGCCAGAAAAAGGGGTAGGGAAATGTCCTCATAGGCGACATGAATTGCCTGTTTTTCCGCAGCGTTGCGTGGGACTGCAAGTGAATCACGTCGCTTCGTAAATGCGCCGTTTCGCCGCGGGTGTATGTTGTGGAGGTCGGATGTCCTCCGACACACGTCCGTGAGCGTCGGCCAATAGGTCCGGCTCAGTTTGTTCCGAGTCGGCAGGTCGAT
>JAQGHK010000131.1 GCA_028288875.1 Phycisphaerales bacterium
CAAGCCGGGGCCTGCGCCGGCACCGTGGTCGGGGCCGTGAACATGATGAAGAGTTCGATGAAAATGGTGTTGGCCGTCGCCGTGCTGCTGTTGCTAGCCGCGGGCGCGGTGGTGTGGGTAGTGATCAACCGATCGCAACAATCGATCGCGGCGATGCAGACACCGCTGGCGACGCTTACTTCGATCGACCCCGACCCGCCGCAGCCGCTGATCGCGAACTTTGACGACCCGGCCACCACCTCGCCTTCCACACAGCCCACCGGGCCCGTCGTGCGGTGCGCGGTGATCAATGGCATGAACATTACCGGCTTCTGGAAGGCCGTCACCGATCGCTTCACAGCCGAGACGGGCATCCGCGTGCTGACCGTCACCTTCGGCGAGAAGGCCACCATCGACGGCAGCTTCCGCAAAGGCGGTATCGACCTGCTGACGATGCACGCGTGCGACAAGATCATTAACCTGGTGGCCGACGGATTGGCGCAAGACCCGCAGCCCTGGGCGCGGAATGACCTGATCCTGGTCGGCCCCGCCGCCGACCCGGCCCACATCCGCGGCCTGAGCGATGCGGCCGAGGCGCTGCGCCGCATCGCCGCCACGAAATCGCCGCTGGTCGTCCATGCCAGCCTGGGCGCGCAGGAAGTGCTGCGGGGCGTGGTGGCCGAGGCGCAGGTTCAGTTTGATCCGGCCACTGTGACGCAGCTTTTTGATGATCCGGGGCGAGAGGTGCTGAAGATCGCCGCACAGAAAAGCGCGTACACGCTGATCGGCCGCATTCCGTTCCGCATGGGCCGGCTGCCGAACCAGGGGCTGGAGATCATGGTGCAGGCCGACCCGCGCCTGCGGCGGCCGTACGTCGTGGTGGTGGCGAACCCGGCGAACATCAGCGGCGCTCGGCTGGAACCGGCGCAGAAGCTGTCGGCCTATCTCAGTTCGCCCAAGACGCAGGCGTGGATTGCGACCTGGGGCATCGGCAACATTGACGATCGCCCGGTGTTCTTCCCGGTTCAGCCCAAGGCGCATTAAGCCGCCGTTCATTTGAGGCGGTATCGAAATACCATTGCCGGCGCGGCACGGAATCGTTATACACGACCGTATACAACGATATTTTCGGTAGCCTTCATGAACAAAACAACCCGTTTCGCTGTCGCCTGTCTTCCTGTCGCCCTGCTCGCGGCTGCCGCTCATGCGGCGACGCTCACACACGTCAGCGTTTCCATTCTGAGTCCGGCGGATCGGGCGGCGCGGGAGCGTCGACCAGTGACATGGTGTTCCAGCAGTTCAGTTCCGACGGCTGGGGCTGGGCCGGCGGCGCGGGCGGCGTGCAGGGCACCGGGGCCACCTATGCAGGCACGGGCACTGCCGCCAATGAGGCACTGAAATTCAATGTCGGCGCGACCGTTGATGGGCTGAACACCACCTATGGCGCCGGCAACTGGACGGTGGTCAACCCGGTGCTGACGTTCGCATCGTCGTCGATGAAGCAGAACAACAGCCGTTTCGGCGTCGGCTCGGGCACGTACGACGTGTATTGGGTCGCCAATGACGGCTGGGCCCAAAGCACCGGCACGCTGAACGACAAGCAGCTCAACGCGATCTACGCCACCACCGGTGCCGATCTGCTGCCCTGGTCGGGCAGCCAAACGTTGCTGTCGTCGCAAACGTTCACGTCCATCTCCCCGCCCACCACGTCGGCCAGCTACCAGGCGGTCACCGTGAACCTGCCGACGGCGGCCACGTTCGTGAACGACCTCACCACCGCCTCCGCCACCGCCGGCTCAAACCCGGCCGCTTCGCTTTATCTGATGGGCACCAGCAACTCGCTCGGCATGATCATCTACTCCGGCGGCCAGGGTCAGGCCCTGCCGACACTGAGTTTTGATGTCGTCAGCGTGCCGGAACCGACACTGGCCGGCTTGGCTGCGGTGGCGGGCGGGCTGCTCGTTCGCCGACGGCGTGCGGTTTGAGTCGTTGATCGTTTTGCGTGTTCGATTTCAGATCGATCGAAAGGCCGACATGACCCGTCGCTTCATTGCCACCGTCTTGCTGCTCTCGCTCGCCGCGGCCACGTTCGCCGACGGCCCAGCCACGCAGCCGACAGGCCTGCGCATCGGCGGCGATGTGGATAAGCCCCTGACCCTCTCGGCCGAGCAACTAGCGGCGATGCCGCGCAAGACCCTGAACGTCAAAGCCCACAACGGCCAGGACGCGCAATACAGCGGCGTCGCCCTGCGTGACGTCCTGATCGCCGCCGGCGTCCCCCTCGGCCAGCACCGCACGCGCGGGCCGCAACTGGCGAAATACGTGTTGGCCACCAGCGCGGACGGGTATCACACGGTGTTCGCGCTGGCCGAGCTCGATGCGGATTACGCCGAGCGCGACATCCTCATCGCCGACCGTCGCGATGGCGGCCCGCTGGACGCAAAGGAAGGCCCCTTCCGGCTCATCGTCCCCGGCGAAGGCATGCAGGGACGATGGGCGCGAATGCTGGTGTCGATCGAAGTGCACTCGACCGCGCCGGCCACCGCGCCCGCGAAGTAGTTACGGCCGCACGTCATTCCACAGAAGAATCACCCGGTCCGCCCGGCCGTGCTCGTAACCGAGCGTGCCGACGCTGGCGGTCGCGGTGTAGAAGCACTTCGCGTTGGTGGGCGGGAGATTGAGCCACGTCGCGGCGAGCACGCGGATGAAATGGCCGCTGGAGAAGACGGCGGTGTCGCCTTCGAGCGCGGCGGCCTTGTCGAGAAACCGCTTCGCGCGGGCAGCGACCACGGCGGGCGTCTCGCCTTGGCCGGGGACGTGGCCGCAGTTGCAATCGACATTCGGGATGCCGGTGTTGAACAAATCCCAGTCGGGCTGGCGCTGGCGGATTTCGGCGCTGGTGAGACCTTCGTACGGGCCGTAGTCCCATTCGACTAAATCGGGCTCGATCACGGCATGCCCGCCGAGGCCGGCGAGTTCGCAGGTGCGGCGGGCGCGCTGCAGCGGACTGGTGAAGACGCGGGCGAACTCGATGGCGGCAAGGCGATCGCGCAGGCCAAGCGCCGCAGTCTCACCTGCCGGCGTGAGCGGCATGTCCGTCAGGCCGGTGTGCTGGCCGCTCTTGCTCCAGGCGGTTTCGCCGTGGCGGATGAGGAAGATGCGCGGGGCCGGGGCGCCGTGGGCTGGGGTCATGCCGACACTTTACCCCGGCCCGGGCTATTGCGAGGCGCTATCGCCGGGCCGGTCGTCCTTGGCCTTGAGGTTTTTGGGCTGGGCAACGTGTTTGTAGGCGGTCGATTTGTCGATCTGGTCGACGAGGTCGGTCGGCTTAGTCTGCTGCTCGAGCGCGCGGACGGCCGCCCTGTCCGGCACCTTGATGTCAAGCTTCTCGCAGATGATCCGCAGGAGCCGCAGCGTCTCCGTGTTCTCCTGCTCGGCCAGCAGGTTCACCTGCAGGTCCAGGTGATTCCGCCGGTCACTGAGGCGCCCCTGACGGTTCTGGCTCATCATGATGATGGGGCTTGCGTAGGCGGCCTGGAAAGAGAGGGCGAGATTCAAGAACGTGAACGGGTATGGGTCCCAGTGGCGGCAGAAGCGCAGGACATTCAGCGTCACCCAGGTGGTAAGCAGCACGCTCTGGATGATGATGAATGTCCAGCTGCCCACCACGCTCGCAAACCCGTCGGCCAGCCGATCGCCCATGCTGCGGCCGCTCTCCACCGCGTGCTCCATCTCAGTGATGGTCTCGACGTTCTGACGCGTCAGTTCTTCCACCGTCTCAGCGCGTTTCAACGGCGATGGCCGGGGGTTTCTTCGCATGACGAAATATTATGCGATGCGGGCAACGCCGAAAAAACAGCGATCCAACTGAAATCGCAGAAAGGCGGCAAAATCTGCACAGATCAGAGAGGCTTTTGTAAAGTCCGGCCGTGCAGCTCTCATCTGAATTTCATAAACGACGCGGTTTTACGCTGGTGGAACTGTTGGTGGTGATCGGGATTATCGTCCTACTCGTCGCAATCTTGCTGCCGTCGTTGAACCGCGCGCGGGAAGCGGCCAACCAGGTGAAGTGCCTGTCGAACCTGCGATCGCTGGGGCAGGCGTTCGTGCTCTACAACAACAGCAACCGCAACTACAACGTGCCGTCGTACAACATGAAAAGCGGGACGACGAGCACGTCCGCCGCCTACCCGATGGACGGCTGGGGGCCGATCCTGGATCGCGACGGATATGTGCGCGTCGGAGAGAAGCGCGATGGCACGGTTTTCACCTGCCCGGACGCCCCGCCGGAATATAACGTGACCAAGGTGGCTAAGGGCACCGTGCTCTGGCCGTGCGTGAATCCGAACACGGCCAACAGTGAACTGACGATCCCGGCGGAAGGGTTCACGAAGATCATCCGCGTCGGCTATTGGATCAACGCGGACAACCCGACCGGTCGCATCGCGGCCCAGGTGCCGGGCGGGCCGCAGTGGTATTACACCGCGAGCCCCGGCTACGGGCCGATGGGCGACGGGAAGATCATGGGCCTGCAGCGGATCACAAATATGCGCCGGCCGACGCAGACGATCGTGCTGGCCGACGGCATCTATGCCGGCCGTCAGGGCGATATCAAAATCACTGACACCGCCAATTGCCGCATCGGCTACCGCCACAAGTCCGGCGGTCGCCCCGCCGCGAACATCGCCTACGCCGACGGCCACGCGGGAATGCTGACGACCGACGAATTCCCGTACGCATGGGACGTGCAAAACGACGCGTTGCGGAGCAAGGCGTCCTTAGTCGCCCAGAACACCGGAAACAGCCCCACGTGCTACGCGAATCCGGAAGCAGTGTTAGCGCCGTGACGGAAGTGGCATCAAAAAATAGCGGTCAAGGGACTCGAACCCATAACCTCCCGCGTATGAAACGGGTGCTCTAAACCAGTTGAGCTAGACCGCTGACAGCGCCACAGGGCACTAGAAAAACGAAGGCAATAAAAAACCCCGATAATCTTTCGATTTCGGGGTGTCCGCTGCATGAACGCAATTCGCTGGATCAGCCTTGCGGCCGCCAGTGGGTCATGAAGCGGATTGTCATGCACATGTTGAACATAGAATCTCTCTGCGACCAGGAAACTACCATTGTCGTTTCAGTTGTCAATCCAATTTTGAATATCTTCCGGCCGATTTTTCGCCGTACCTCCGGCGTTCACAGCGCGATCATCGTCACGGCCACAAAGTGAAAGCCCGCGCCGGTCAGCACCATCGTGTGCCATAAATCGTGCCACCCGAAGCGCCCCGGCCAGAGGCGGGGTTTTTCGAAAATGAAGACCAGCGCACCGACGCTATAGATCACGCCGCCGATCACCAGGCAGATGAACGCCGACAGCGGCATGCCGCGGATCATCGGGACGGCGGCGATCGTCACCAGCCAGCCCATCGGCACGTACAGCGGCGAGATGTACTTCGTATCCACCCGCGTCAGCAGCACCAGCGACGCGCCGAGGATCGCGATGCCCGCCTCGATCGACAGCATCGTGTAACCCCACGGCCCGCGCAGGGCGGTGAGGCAGATGGGCGTGTACGTGCCGGCAATGAGGAAAAAAATGGCCGCGTAATCAAACCGGTCGAGCCAGGTGTCCAGCTTGTCGTTTACGTGCAGCGAGTGGGCCAGGGCGCTGGCGGTGAACAGGCAGATCAGCGACGCGCCGTAAATGCTCAGGCCGACGTAGCTGAACGCCCCGCCGGTGGTCAGGGCCAGCAGCACGATCATACCGACCAGCGACAGCACCGCGCCGGTGGCATGGCTGAGGCCGCAATACGGGTCTTTGATCCATCGGCCAATGCCGGATTCGGGCCGAATGTAGACGGGTTCGGTGTCAGTCATCGCGACGAAATTATAGGTGATTTCGTCGGCGACGGTCATCTTTTTTGGCGATTTGCCGCTACAGCGTTCCATCAAACCGGTACAGCATTCGCCCGTTGTCGGACGCCGCGAGCAGCGCGCCGTCGCTATCCACAGCGGCCATGGTCAGGTCCGAATCAATCGTAATCCGGCCGCGGCGTCCGAAGTGTTTATCGCGGACCCAGAAGAAGTCGAGCTTGGTGACCACGTCATCGGCGCGGAGGAACAGTCCGCCGATCAGGTCGGCTAAAAGACTGGTGCGGGCGTCGCCGAGGTCGTACGGCTGAATGTCGCGGTGAGTGGCGCTGACGGACAGATGCACCGGCTTGATGACCTGCCCATGGCCACTATCGCGACCGCCGATCACCCACACGCTGTCAGGATAATCAACCTGCGCCGCCAGCGGCACCCACAGCCGCGGGCTGAAAAACGAACGGCCGGCGGCCGGGTCGATCTTCGTGCGGACCAGCGGCAGGTGGAGGTTGTTCTCCGTACCGGCGGCGATCGAACCATCCGTGTTCACGACCACCGAGTCGGCCGACTGAAGGTCGGTGCCGCTGAGGAGCGTCGGATTTTTACCCTGGTACAGGCCACTGCTGAGTTGATAGTGATACGTGTGGCGGGTATCAACCACGCGGTAACTGTCGTCGGTCCAGCCGACGAGCTGGGTGATTTTCGGTTCATCGACGGCGATGTCGGTGTTGCCGTTCGTGAAGGCAAAGTGACCTTCGATGATGGTGGCGGTGCCGTCGCCGCTGAAGGCGGGATCGGCCCGTCCACTGGAGAGCAGACGCGTGACACGAACCGAATGCGTGCCCATGGAATCGCCGCCGCTGCTGGACGTTTCGGTGACGTTGGTGCCGACCAGCAATTGCCGATGCACCACGGGTTCCAGCACGCCGATCTCACCGGTCGTGCCGGGGCCGCCGGGGAGGATGACGTCCTTGGCGCTGAACGTCTTGTCGCGCCGGCCGTTGGTGCGAAAGCGTTGAATGTCCAGATCCTGTTGACCCTGATAAAGCGTGACGGCGGCGACATAGAAATCGCCGTAATAGCCATCCACGGCCATCTTCGACACGTCCGTGCCCGGCGACTCGAAGTTCAGCGCGACGCGGCCGCCCTCCCCGAACTGAGTTTCCAGATGCCCGCGGTTGTCATACTTGAACAGCCAGCGCGTGTTGTCGGCGGGATGGTAAAGGTCCACGTAGATGGAATTGTCTGCACCCAGCGTATTTCGCAGGCGGTATCCCTTTGGAAACGAGATCGCCCCGGCGACACCGAAAGCGTCGTCCAAGCCCGTGTTGGTCATCAGGCAACGCGGTTCGAAGGGTTCGATGTGGGTCATGAGGTTCCTCGTCTACGCGCCGTTGAACCGATAGATCGTAAGCCCATCGTCGGACTTGGCCATCAGGCGGAAGTCGTCGTCGATGCCGATCAGGTTGATTCCGAAATCGACCGTGATTCGGCCGCTCTTGCCCCAGTTGCGGTCGGGAGAAAATGTGAACCGCAGCTTTGAGACGATGTTACCAGTGCGGACGAAATGCGTCTGGCCCCGGCGGCCGTAGGTCGTGACGACCGTGGTGGGGTCGCCTTGCGGGACGCTGAGCGGCTCGAGCGTGCGGTCCGGCCCGACGCGCAAGAGCGTCGGCGATGGCACCGAGCGGCCGTCGTTGGCGACGCGCCCGCCGATGACTTCGACGCCGTCACTGTTCGCCTGGACCGACAGCGGTTGGTAGTTGCGGAAGTTGCCTGACGCAAGATCGGCCGGCTTGGCCCGATTGAGGACGTACGAGTGCGCGTCCTCGGGGACGAGTGCGCCGTCGGGGGTAACGCTCGCGAGATCGGCCGACCACACGTCGGCGGTCTGGCCGCGCGGCGCGTCGGTGTATTGGGTCGTGTGCCGCAAACCAACCACAGAGAAACCGGCGAACGAGTTGCCGATGTCCGCCAGCGTTGGGGTGTCAAAGCTGTCGCCGGAGGGGTCGGACACGGAGTCGCCGGAGAAGACGGTCGTGAATCCCTTCGTGTGGAAGGAGCGGTCGAGCGTGCCGCTGGTGTTCAGGCGAATCAGGCGGACGTAATCGGTGTAGTGTGTCACGCTCCCGTCGGCATCGGGAAGCAGTTCCCTCACGTTTGCCCCGATCATCAGCTTGTTATGCACAACCGGCAGCATCGTCACGATGCTGCCGCTGGTCATCGGGCCGCCGGACAGATTTACGCGGGCGGTGCTGAAGGTCGAGTCGAAGACGCCCTTGGCCGTGATGCGCTCGATATCCAGTTCGCGGGCACCTTCATACAAGCCGACCGACGCGACGTAGACCGACCCGGTGCGGTCTTCGTACGCCAGGCTCGACTCGTTCCGCAGCGGGGTGTCGAACACGTTCAGCGCCACGCGGCCGGCCTGGCCCCAGGTGCGATCAAGCCGGCCTCGGTTGTCATATTTTAGCAGGTAGCGGGTGTTGTCGGCCTTGCGGTAGGCATCGACGTACACGGCGCCGTTGGTCGCCAGCACGTTTTTCGTTCGCAGCCCGCGGTCGAGCGTGAGCACCCCGCCGATGCCGAAGGTGAGATCGAGGCCGGTGTTGGTCATCAGGCAGCGCGGTTCGAACGATTCGACATGGGTCACAGGCAGCTCCTTCGGCTACAGGCAAGGTCGCCGCAGCGGGCTTGGTGGTTACAGAATCATGCGGCGATGCCACAAACGCAGTCGTGG